>CAMLLE010000025.1 GCA_946480555.1 uncultured Verrucomicrobia subdivision 3 bacterium | reverse complement strand
TGCACCACGCATTCCTACGATGATCGCATTCAGACGATTCAGTTCCTGAAAAACGCCGGCATCAAGATTTGCTCTGGTGGCATCATCGGCATGGGCGAAACGCGTGAAGACCGTTGTGACCTGGCATTTTCATTGCGCGACATCGGCGCGAGCGTGGTGCCGATCAACATTCTCAATCCCATCAAAGGCACGCCGTTCGAGAACAACCCGCCCCTGTCCGTCTGGGAGATTTTGAAATCCATCGCCTGTTTCCGGTTCATCCTGCCGCGCCAGGAAATCATGATCGCGGGCGGACGCACCGTGAACCTGCGCGATTGCCAGAGTATGATCTTCATGGCAGGTGCCAGTGCAATGATGGTGGGCAACTATCTGACCACGCTGAATCAGCCGGTGGAAAAAGACCTGCAAATGATTCGGGATCTCGGCTTGGATCCTACCTGGGACAGGCACGGCTTCACCGACCAGGAAGACCAGGGCTGCGGCTGTGGTCAGGAATCCTGCGAGCCGGAAACCGCGATGGCGAAATAGCCGGGAGTGTTCGTGGACCGAACGCCTGTCACCTCGGATTGGAAGCGGCTTGGCAAGAACCTGAACCGCTATTGCGGCGATACGATCGACATCCATTCAACGCTGCAGGCGATCGAATCCGCAGCTGCGCGGAACGGCTGGGCTGCCGGAACCTTCTTTCAGAGTGACGACCTGAAGCTGCTCGCGTTGCATCGTTCTGCGCGTTCTGCTGGAGCACAAGGTGCCCGGCGCGTTTACCTCAGCGCGGGAATTCACGGAGACGAACCGGCCGGTCCGCTTGCGGCCTTGCAGTTGATTGAAACGAATCTCTGGCCAGAGAGCGTTGAAGTATGGTTCTGCCCTTGCCTGAACCCGGTGGGCTTCACGTTGAATTGCCGGGAAAATGCGCGCGGCATTGATCTGAATCGCGCTTATTTAAACCCCTCGGTTGAAGAGGTCATCGCGCACATCGCATGGTTGGATCAACTCCCCAAGTTTGATCTTTGCCTCTTGCTGCATGAAGACTGGGAATCGCACGGATTCTACCTTTACGAACAGAACCCAGACCGGCGGCCCTCGCTTGCTGAGCCGATGATCGAGGCTGTTGGCCGGGTCTGCCCGATCGATCCCAATGAGGAAATCGAAGGCCGCCCGGCTAAGAATGGCATCATACGCCCGACGCTCGATCCGAGATCGCGCCCCGACTGGCCCGAAGCGTTTTACCTGATTCAGAACAAAACCCGGCTGAGCTATACGCTGGAAGCCCCCTCGGACTTTGCCCTGCCGATTCGCGTGCAGGCGCTCGTCACCGCCGTAAATGCCGCTCTCGAGAAGCTCGGCAATCCTCAATCCTGATCTCGCGAAAGCGCAGCGACGAGTCGCACGCGTGCCTGTTCAATCACAAATCACCCAGCGCGCATCCGTTGCGTTGATTCATCCAGGTCTGACCCAGCTCCAGCAGCGTCTTCCCTTTCAGCAGCCGTTCGGCCATCGGAAACACGATGCGTTCCTCCTTGTCGAAATGGCTGCGGCAGAGAACTACCGTTGTCAGGAGGAGATGCCGCGCCTGTTTGACGTTCTTGGCCTCGTGAACCAGAGCCAGGTTTTGTTCGATCAACTGGTGTTCGTGATGAAACGTCGCGCAATGCCCGATCTGCTCGAAGGACGGTTCCAACGGTTTCATGAACAATTCATCCTCGGTTTGCGAATGCGCTGCCAGCATGGTTTCTGTCAGGTTCGCCAGCAGGCGAAGCTCGGCCAGCGTTTTCAGTTTCGGAACGGATTTCTCGATGTGATCGAAAAGGCTGTGGAAGACCACATGTTCGGCCTGGAGTGCTTCGGTGATTTTCATGGTCGGTGCTGATTTGCCTTAATCAACCGCAATCCCCGTCCAACGGCTAACCGCCTATTGGCAGCTTTGCAACCGAATGCGACATCACTGGTAATGCGGTGGCTTCTGGTTGTTCGCCTTGATTCGTTCAAGCTCCTGCGTCTCGATGGCTTCCGATTGCCGCTGGACTTCACGCTTGAGGCGTTCAACGACCCTGCCCTGATCGACGACCACCTCATTCAGCTGGTCCAATTGATACTCCAGGTGCGCGATGTGTGCCTCGAGTTTCTGCAGGCGATCTGCGGTGTCGTCGTTCATCGTGGCTTGATTACCTCGGCCTCTTGAAATTCACCAGTGGAATGTCACCGGAGTTGCAGCCGTCTGTTGCTCCACGGTAAAATTCCTTCATGCCCGCATCGAAAGCTGAATTGCTCCGCGCCGTCGAATTGGCGATGGCGAACAACTGGGACGCCGCGCACAACCTGGTTCAGCAACACGAGGACGACGCCACCGCAGCGTGGGTTCACGCCGTGCTGCACAAGCTCGAAGGCGATCTTGGAAATGCCCGTTACTGGTATCGCCGCGCCGATCGCATGGATGAAGTGGATGCACTGCCCGGTCCCGAACTGGAGAAAATCCGGGCAGCACTCCGTTGAATCGGCCGCAGGGCACGCAGAGATACTCCACGTTGCCCCTGCCAGATCATTGCTTCTTCAAGCGGAAGAACTCCGCGCCGTTGGTCATGGGGGCGTTGTGGAACCGGAATGAATTGGTGAACGGCATCGTGATGGCATTCTGCCAGCCGGTCATGTTGGCCGAGCGTTCGAGATGATAGGTGACGTTCGAACGGCCGTAGAACGTGAAGTGCAGTTGCTGGTCGTGCGTGCTGTTCAAGTCCATCAATGCCGGATCGGGTGCGAATTCCGCGGCGCGATAGAATGCGTTGCCAATGGCTGAAACGGGCAGTTGCACAGGCGCGCTGTTGGTCACGGGCCAGTGCGCGATCTTTGTCCACGGTCCGGTCGGGCTTTCCGACGCGAGCAGCTGATACGCGGTCCAAGGCAGGCCATAGAACTCAATCCAGCGATTCGTCCCGCCGCCCTGCGCGACGAGCAGCGGTTCGCGCGCGACGTAAATCACCTGTCCGGCCGTGCCGGTGCCGTTCGTGATGGCCTGGCCGCTGAGGCGCATCGCAAAAACGTTCGTGACGCGCACAGGCACAAATGCCGATGGCGTGACTGTTCCGGCGTTGAAGTTCAGCCAGGCCAATTGCAGCGATGACGCCAGCGGTTGGAGCGGGCTTGCCGCAAAGCTCAATTGCGAGCGTCCGTCGCCGGCGGGTGCGAGTGTCGCGCTGGTTAAACCGTTTGCCAGCGGCGCCAGGGTGAGATTCGTCAGTCGCGTGGGATCCGCTTCAACGAAGAACGTGAGGTTGGTCAGCTGCCAGCCCGTTGTCAGCATCACGGGCAACCGGCTGGATTTCCCGGCCAGCACGTTGGTGCGTCCGACGGAAACGTCGAGATCCGCGGCGGTATCGAGCACCACGATCGCAAAGGTCTGCGTCGCGCTGAGCATCGGCGAACCGCTGTCGCTAACGATCATTTGCACGACGTTTGTGACGCCGCCCTGCGTGTTGCTCGGCGTCCAGTTAAGAACGCCCTCGGAATCCACACTCAGTCCCGACGGCGCGCCTGCCAGCAAATAGGTGAGCGTTTGCTGCGGGAGATCAGGATCGAATGCGACGTTCGTGTGCAGCAGCAACTGGCCTTCGCCAATCGTGAACTCCGGCAACGCAGGCAGCGTCGGCGCCTGGTTCACTTCGCTGACAACCACAGTCGCGGAGTTCGTCGCGTAGAGCGGCGGTAATCCATTGTCGCGCACGACCACGACAAACTGGTTTGTGCTCGGTCCATGGCTTTCGCTCGTCGGCCATGTGATCTGACCCGAACTTGGATTGATCGATGCGCCGGCCGGACCCGCTGGCAGCGTGAAGAGCAGGCTTTGCAATGGCAGATCAAGGTCGGTGACCTGCGCGGTGATGGTGACGGTTTCGCCTTCGTTGACATTCGCGGGCGCGTTCAACGTCAGCGAAGGAGCGTTGTTCGACAGTGCCACGATGGTCTGGGTGTCGGCATACAGCGGCGCTGCTTCGCGGTTGCCCGCGGTGTCAGTGGCAACGGAGTAGAATTCGTAGCGCAGTCCGTTGGTGCCGTTGAACAGCGCACCCAGCTCGGTCACGTTCTGCAACCAGGGCGTGAACGGCCCGTAATTCACCGCCACGTAAATGTCGTAGAACGCAATCGCGCCGCCGCCCGCGTCCGTGCCGGACCAGCTGACGGGGAATTGATTCTGGCTGTAGGATGGCAAAACCGTGACGGAACTGCTTGGCGTCGTCTGATCCGGCGGCGCCACGTTGGCGTAGGTCAGCGTGTAGCTGCCGGTGCTGTCGTAGTCGAGGAGGTGCAGCATGTTCTGTCGGATCGGCTGCTGGCTGCGGCCGATGAACGTGCGGTCGGTGGTCCAGACGTTCGTTTCGATCAGCAACACCTTGCCATCCGAACGCGTGACCTTCTTGAGCTTCAACGTGCCGTTGGCGGGATCAGCCACACGCAGGTAAGTCCAGCCGGATGGCATCATGGCGGTCAGTTGCACGTTCGTGTTGGCGAGCGTCGGTGTCACGTCCACGGAGCCCTGGAGCACCACGCTGACGTAGTTCGTCGCGCCGTCGCTGGTGTAGAGCCGATCCGGCAAATCGTCCGGATCGTAAACGTCGTTCACCAGGAAATCCGGGAAGCCGTCGGCAAATGTGCCATCGGCATAAACCAGCCGGTTCATTTCGTGAATGGTCACTTCGTCCACGAGCGAGAGGTTGGTTTTTCCAAGGCTGTCGGTGTGTTCAAAGTTCGCGCTGTAATTGATGAACAAGCCCTGCAGTGTGGAGGTGAGCAGCCAGCGTGCGATGCCGCGTTCGCCCGGCAGGATGTTTCCAAACTGCGCGGTGAGCGACGGCGTGACGTTCTGCCCGGCGACCTCGGTGCCGATGATCTTGAAATCAATCAGCAGCCCCTTGTCGTTTTCGATGATCTGCGGCTGGCTGGAAACGATGCGGACGTTGCGTGCTTCGCCCTTGCCCGCATTGTGAACCATGACCGCCAGATTGAAGGGGATTGTCGGTTCAATGATGTCGCGCGTGAACGGATCGTCGCTGAAGACATCGCGCTGATGGAAATACTTAATTCGCAAACGAGGATCCGGATAAACGGTGATCGGCGCCGGCGTCAGCGGTATGCCAATGTCCAGTCCGCCAACCGAGTAGGCGAGCGTGCCGCCGACGAAGTAAGTCGTGGGGAATTCCGGCGCGGCTTCTGATGTGGGAATCAGAATGAACGTCGCGCTTCCCGTGCTGTTCGCACCGAGGCTGCCGGTGCCATCGACGGCACCCAGGCCATTGATACTGGGCGGACGAATCCCGAAGCGGTCGGTCACGTCCTTGCCATTGGCATCATAAACGATCGGACGCACCTCGATGTCCTGGAGCGAATTGACCGTGTCGCGATTGATCAGCTGCAGCGTCGCGTTGAATGCGTTGCGTGCGACGATCAAATCCTGGTCGATGCGCAACTTCACCCGCGCGCACACTCCGTCACCGCCAGTTTGAGCGGTCGGAGGCGCGGGCGCGGCGACTGGCCCGGCACGGATGCCCTGGGTCTTCTTGTATTCGCGAATGGCTTGATTGACCGCCACGCGCATCTTCTCAGCGCTTTCATCCGCCAGCGAGCTGCCTGTGATCATGACAGGAGCTGCGCCGAGGATATTGCCGGAGCATTGCTCAGGCAGCAGTTCGTAGTTCAGCGCTTCGACGAATTCCGTCTCGTTGTATTTGATGCGGACGCTGACGCCAGCCACGACTGGCATGACGCAGAACACAAGTTGATCCTGTGAGTCGTCGTTGCAATGCGTGTATTTAAAGGTGAAGCCGGACTTCACCGACGCCACCACCTGCGCCGTTACTTCCGAGACGGGTGCGCCGTTCTCCATGACCTGGAACTTCGGCCCGATCTTGAGCGCCAGTTCTGCGGTGGCCTCGGCGGCGGCGTTGAAACATTCGCGCTGGTTTTTGCCGTGGCAATCTTCGGTAAGCTGATATTCGCCCTTCAGTTTCCCGGCGAGGTCGAGCGAGATGGACCCGATGTTCAAGTCGCCGCTGAAGGCGAGGTTGCCGCGGGTGAAGTTCACCTTCTTACTGAAACCGGCAATCGGAACTGAGACTTCGGCGCCGCCCTCAATGCCTGCGGAGAGTTCCTTCTTGAACCCGGGACCGTCTTCATCGCAGCAAGTGCAGACCTTGCCATTGCCGGTCGCCTTCAAACCAGTGATCCGTAAACCAGAAACACCGATGGCTGGCAGCGGAGCCGACCCGCCCAGTTCGCCGCAACGCGGAACGAATCCTTCGCAGCCGCATTTTTCCTCCGGTTGAACCGTCACTGGCGTCACAAACACGCCGCCGCCGCCGCCGGCCGCGACACCGTAGGGTGAAAGAGGGCCGCCGTTGAAGACGTAACCGCCGCCACCGCCACCACCACCGCCACCACCGCCGCCAGTGCAGCCGGTCGCCTTGGAGTCGCGAATGCTTGTGACTGTGTAATAAGTGTTCGTCTTCTTTCCGCAGGGGATTTCGTGCTTCTCGCGAATGTAATAATGGCAGCGGTCGCGCGTCACCGTGGCGAGCGGTCGCGACTTGATTGAGCCGCCCTGAGCCAGACCCGGCGAGGCGGTCGGGAAAAGCACCCGAATCGGCACGGTGATGGAACTTTGTGCGGGTAACGTGCCGATCTGATTGGCAATGGTTTCAAAGCGGACTGGCCCGTCGGTTGGTATTTCGAGGCCGACATTCTGAGCCGCGATCAAGCCGTGGTTGGTGATTCGAACTTCGATCTGGGATTCAGGTTCGCTCAAATCGGCGAGGTCGATGTAAGCCGGTTCAATGGTGATCACCGGCAGCGGCACGACGGTTTCAAAGATCGTTTCGATCACGATCTTGGTGCGGTCTTCGATCTCGGTCGGCACCACCGTCCAGATGTATTCCACCAAGGTGCGGCTGATGAACGGCTCGAACTCGTTCGTCTTCCCGGCGATGACAAACGTGTTTCCCAGGAACGTGCTGTGTTTGTCGGCGGTGACTTCGATCTCGTAATAGCCCTCGGCCAGACCTTGGAACAACACACCCCCGTCGGAGCCGGTGAGTCCATTGGTGATGGCATCGTGCGTGAGTGAATCACGAACAACCACGAATGCATTGGTGACGCGCGGCGCGCCGGAGGCGTAATAAGTGAGTTCATCGACGACACTCACGTGAAGATCACCCTTGGCTTCTGACAGTGCGCGGAATTCGAAGGGCACATTGAGCACCGCGTTCCCGGCATCCACCAGCAGCGAGCCGTTGAACAACGTGAGATCGATGTCTTCAGCCGGTGAAAGCAGCAACGTGATGGTGTTCGTCTCGCCGGGGGCGAGCGGCGGCAACGGCGCGGCGGAAGCGAGATTCAGCCACGGCAGCACCGGCAGCGTCACGTTGATGGGCCCGGTCGCGATGCCGCCTTGATTGGAAACCTTGAACGAAACGATCGTTTGTTGTCCGCGCAGCATGCCGGCAAACAGCGGTGCGGGTTCCGCAATCAGTTTTGCCACCAGTGGCGCAACGGCCACGGTGAGGACGGCGTCGGCACTCACACCTTCACTCGAAGTCACGCGCACAACGATCGTGCCGATACCCGAGGAATTTGGATTTACGGAGAATGGCAATTGAAGCGAACCGTCGCCCGGCAATGCCGAGTTGGTGAGATTCAAGGTCGTGTTCCAGCCGCTGGGCCCGGAAACGACGCTGGCCGCCAGGCCCGACAATGGAATGGAGCTCAGATTGGAAATCGTCAGCGATCCGGAAACCTGCTGGCCTTCGTTGATGTGGAACTGTTGCGCTTGCGGTTGAAGAGTTAGGCCGAGCAGCGTGAATGTGTCCTGCTCCGAATACTCCGTCACACCCGGATGCATCGCGCCAATGCTGTATTCGCCCGCCTCAAAGGGCAGGGGAGTGAAGCTGGTGCTGAAGTTTCCGCTCGCGTCGGTGAGGGCGAGCAACGTGCGCTTCAGGCCTTGGTGCCAGACTTGGATATGCACGGGAACGTTGCCGGCCGGCGAACTGTCGTTGCGCGTGGCAAAGCCGGTGAGCGGAATCACTGTGCCCGCCGGAGCGCTGTTTACAGTTGTCGCGACGGTGGCGGAGTAGGGTGCGCCCACCGTGATGCCGCTGCTGACGCGCGTGTTGTTGTCTTCCAAAGTTTCGGTGATGCGATTGTCGGCATCGGTCACCACGACCGCATAATATTTTCCGGTCGCCGTCGGGAATCGCCCCTGCAGGCTTTGTTCGAAGAATTGCCCGACCGGCAATTGCGCGGGCAACGTGTAGGTGCCGACGAGAATTCCGCCGAATGCCAACGGATCGGTGCGCAAATAAACCTTCGTCACCAGGTTCGAACCCGCCGCCACGCGTCCCTGATTCTCGACGCGATAATTCACAATGAAGTTCGCCTCCGCACCACCGGTGGCGGGAACCGTCACGCTGGTCACCCGCAGGTCTGGAAGATCAGCATCCGAGACGGTGAGGTTTGCCTTCGCTTGTGTGTAGCCCGTTGCTGTGGCGGTGATCGTGACTGGTTGCGAGCCGTCGGTGGCGCCGTCGTTGATGGACGTGATCGGAAAACTTGCGCTGCTGGCGCCGATGGGAATTGAGACGTTCGCCGGCACGGTTGCTTCGCCCGAATCAGAACTTGTGAGCGTCACCGCAAGCGCGGCGGCCGTGCTTCCGTTACGCGTCACGGTAGCCTGGGTTGCCGGGGTGAGTCCTTCGCCTACCAGGTCTCGTTCGAGCGTCAGAGTGAGCGTGTTGCCGTCATCGTCCAGCACGATGACCGTGGCCGGAGTCAGGGCCGCCAGATGATCGGTGGTTCCGGAAACGTGGACGAATCCGTTGATGTGCGCGGGCAGATTGGTTCCAACCAGCGCGTTGTCGATGGCCGCAAGCGGAACGGCGGCGGCAATCTGCCCAGCCGCAACGCTGACCTGGACCGGCACCTCGACCAATGCTGGATTGCTCGATTCAAGATCGATGACGACGTTTCGCGGCGCTGGCGCGCTCAGGTGCACGGTGAGATTCCCGGCTTGCGGCCCGCCGTTTTCGGGGATCGCCTGCGGCTGCACTTCGAGCGAAATCAGCGGCAGGTCATCGTCGAGTACGACCACGCCATTGGTTGTCGCGCTGAAACCCAGCGCTCCGACTCGAATCGCATTCGTGCGCGAGCCATCGAACAGGTCGTTGTCCGCAGCCAGCACCGCAAAGGTGTGGCCTGGCTGATTTGCTGGAATCGTCACCGACGGCGGAACGGTGAGCGACAACGGCTCTGCGGTTCCCACGAAGACAACGACAGCTTCACTGCTCACAATGTTGCGCGTCACCGTGGCGGACAACGTCAGCCCCTCGCGGAGCCGGTTTGTGGAAAGCGTGAGTGTGAGGAAAGGCGTCGATTCATCCACGAGCGTCAGAAGTTCATCGGTGCGGATAAAGTTCGTGGCGGTGGCGGACAAGTGCGCAACGACGTTGCCGTCAATGACGCCGTTTGTCAGCAGCTGGATGGCGAAGCTGGCGCTGGACGCGCCAGCCGGAATGATCGTTTGAGCCGGCATTGAAAGGCGCGCCGGGAAATCGTTGGAAAGCGTCACTGTCACTGCGCTGTTCGTTGCGCCGTTGTGGGAAATTGTGGCGAGCACAGTTGAGCCGCCTTCAACGATGCTTCCCGCTGAGAAGCTGAGGAACAAACTTGGGCGAACGGGAATTTGCGCGGCGGACCGCAGCGTGTTGTTTGCTTCGGTGAGTTCAACGACATCATCGAAAACATCCACGGTGACAGCCATCCAGCCGGCCAGCGGCGCGAGGTTTTCCGGAATCGCGACGTATTGAGTGCGCGTGACCGCGCCCCCGATCGGCAGGGAATTTGTCACGAGCCATTCGCCGAGCGTGATGCTGCCGACGGTGCTGTTCGTGAACACCACACGTTCGCGCCAGAGATTGTTGGTGGTGATCGTCAGTGTGCCCGCGTTGGTGACGGCCCAGCGGGTTTCCATCTGAAGTCCCGGAATCAACTCAGTCGGTGTCGAGAGCGAATCCAGCGCGAGGTCGGGCAACGGCGGCTGGGTCAAGGTAATCGGACGAGCGCTGAGGTTGTTCAACTCATCGCTTTCAGGCGAAGCATCCGGGGAATCCGCTGCCACGATCAGCCAGTAATTTCCCGCCGGCAACGAGGTGATCAGCGGGATGCTGACCGCCTGGGTGCGATTGAGACTGCTGCCAGCGGTTTGAACCGCTCCGATCGCCGTGCCGAGGAAATGCGCGCCGGAAATCGCGTTCGAACTCGTGCTGAGGAAAAGCTGATCCTGACCCGCCGTGATCGTGGCAGCGCTGCCAAGGTTGCTTCGCGTCCAGGTGACGTTGAACGTTGAACCGAGCTGGGCAGAAGCCGGAGCGCTGAGGTTCGTGATCACCAGATCGGGAGCGCTGACAACGGTTCCTGCGACGTCCCAGGCGGCGTTGTTCGTTTCAACGGTTTCGGTGATTTGATTCTGCGCATCGACGGCGACGCCGAGAAACCGCGTGCCGGCAATGCCGGGCGGCAACACGAGCGATTGCGTCACGATGAGCTGTGCGTTTGGCGAGATGGAATTCGTGACGGTGGCGGAGCCGAGGAAGATTGCGCCCAGCCCGCTGGAATTCGTGGCCAGCCAGAAGCGCGATGCCCAATTCCCGGGTGCCACAGCCGAGCCGATATTTGTAATCGCGTAGATCAGATTCACGCCCTGGCCAGCCGTGGCAAGCAACGGTGCGCTGACGATTCTGGGCGTCAGATCTGGCGTGTAGCTGTCGAGATAGATGGTGAATTGGTCTCCCGGGATTTCGCCGTTGATGGCGTTCTGGTTTTGATCCAGCTGATTGCCGGCGAGATCACGAATGTCCGGTCCAATGGCGATCGTGTAGGAGCCGTTTCCGAGAACCTGGTCCAACGTGAAACGGAATCGATTCGTTGCGAGCACGGTGACCGAATTGGCGATGGGATTCCCGGGTCCCGTGATGGAAACATCGGCCGGGCTGACGGAGGCTGCGGAGATCGATTCCGAGAGTGTGATTTCAACCGTGGAAACCTGATTCGAAGCCGGTGAAGCCGGCAGCGACGCGATCACGCGCGGCCCGGTTTTGTCGATGGAGAACACCGCCTGAAACGCACCGTTGGTCATGATCGCTCCCGAAAGCGCTTCGATGTTCGGCCCGATGGCGATGGTGTAAGCACCTTCGTTTGTCAGCGGCGTGGTGTTCACCAGGAACGTGCGGCCATCGAATGGGTTGGCGGGTGCGACACTGAAATTCGTTTCGGTCAAAGCGCCGACCGGCGTGACCACGGCAATGTCCGCGGCAGTGAATGTGTTGGTGCGGAACGGCTGGTTGAAGCGCACCGTGAACTGCGTGAGGTTGCTGTTCACGAGTCCGAGCGGCGAGATGGACAGGATGCCAAGCCCGAGTTGCGAGCAGCGGCCGTTGGCGCCGTTGGCGTAAGTGGCGGCGATTTCAGATGCGCTCAGCGCGAGGTTGTGAACCGCGATTTCATCCACGAGTCCAGCCAGGAATTCTGAATTCAAAGTGCTGTGGCGGCTCACAACAAAACCCGACGCGGTGGCTTCGTAATTGGGATCAACCGGTGCGGTGCCGATCAGCGCGCCATTGATGTAAAGCGCCACCGATGCGCCGTCGTTCGCGGCAGCGACGTGATACCAGGTGTTCGTTGCAGCGGGCGTGGTGTTCGTGATGCTTGCAGTGCATCCGCCGGGCTGGCGGTAGGTGGCAGCGAAATGGCCATCGTTGACCGTGAGGGCCCAGTCGCGGCAGTCGGCCACGCCGCCGGCGATCACGCGGCGATTGGGTTGAATCTGCGAAAGGTTCACCCAGGCCTGGAGCGTCCAGCGCGTGCCGGGAGTCCAGTTGCCGAGATGAATCCATTGGTTCACGCCGTCCAGCCTGAAAGCCTGGCCGATGAAGCCATTCGTCGTGCTTGCGCCATTTTGCAGCGTTCCGTTGTGAGCGCCCAGCATGTCTGCCGCGCCGCCTTCTGCCGACCACCAGCCGACCAACCCGCCGGCGAAGCATGCGTCCGTGACGCGCAGGCGCGCGAGATTGGGCGCATAATCCACCGTCCAGCCGAGATCGGGCGTCAACGTTGGAAGATTAAGGTTCGCGAAATTGCCAATGAGATTGTTGCCCTGCAGGACGTCGATCGCGTAACCAGAAGTTCCGGCGAAATCGTTGGTCGCTTCAACGCGCAAGGTTCCTTGGAGTGGCCAGGCGCCGCTTACGTAGATGGTTCCATTGGTCGCGCCGAGAAGGTAAAAGAGTTCGCCTGAGGTGTTATCGAAGGAATTCGGAAGCCAGAGCTGGCCGGTCGTGGACTGAATGCGCCCGGTGTTGTTGATGGTCGTGCTGTCAAAGCTCGTGGTGCCAGCGCCGCCGGTTTTTACCACGGTTCCAGCATTGAAAAAGGTGAGCGTCCCGCCGCCATCGGAATGGCCCGTGGCTGTTCCATCCGCTTCCAGCTGCCAGCGGCCAAGGTTATGAATCTGCGCGCTCCGTCCGCCATACAGTTGAACGCCGCCCACGTAATGAACCGTGCCGCGATTCGTCAGGATCGCTGGACTGGCGTCGTTGCCGGAACTCAGCAAAGGATAAAACTGTCCGGTCAGGAGGAGGTGCGCGTCTTCGGCAATCGTGAGAGTCCCACCCACGCGGCCGGTTCGCCAGACGAGGGGTTTCGGCCCGGTGACCGTGCCATTTCCAACAGTAT
>CAMLLE010000024.1 GCA_946480555.1 uncultured Verrucomicrobia subdivision 3 bacterium | reverse complement strand
CAGCTAATGACGGGCTTATACGTCGCATTTGCGGAATGATTGGTCTTCGACGAAAACCCCTGAAGCCAGCAAGACGTTCGCAGCCGACTCACGAAGTAGTGCGCGTCTCTCCGAGCGCGCCACTGTTGCCGAATGCACTTGGCGCGCGGAGCGACGCGCCCTACCGCACGAGGAGGACGAGCAACTTGGAAAGCAGAGCTCGTCGCCGGGCTCCCACGTCAGCCGCACTTCACCATCGATCCGTCCCGCTGAAGTCTGAATTTGTGGCCGCGCCATTCCACCGTGTTGCCAATGAACGCGCACAGCCAGATGCCGAACTGGAGCAAATCCTTGATCGGCGCGAGCCAGATGAAGGGCGCGTGCCGCATCGACCGCGTCAACTTCGCCTGAACATCCAATGCCATCGCACATCGCAGCAGCAGCGCGGTCAACAAGGCGAATCCTGAAACGCGGCTCGGAAGAAGCGCCGCCCACAGCAGCGGCCAGAAGGTCGAATTGCTCAGCACGCTGAAAAAATACGGCGCGGGCTGGCAAACGCGAATCGTCCGTGCCCAACGCAACTGATGCCGCCACACGGCGCTCCAACCCATCGGCGCGTCCCAACATTCCACCGCCACGGAGCTCAGCTCGATGCGATGTCCGCGGCGGGCCACACGATTGCCGAGCTGATAGTCGTCCGCCAAACAGTTCGCGAGCGATGCAAACCCGCCGATCTCCCGCAGCTGAGCGCGTCGCGTGATCATCACCGCACCCAGCGCGAAGTCCTGCGGCTTCAGCAACCTTGCCTGCAACACCTGACTCCAGAAATCCGCGTTGATGGCGATCGCTTCCCACCGCATCGCCAGCGTCGAAGGATTCGCGAGTTGATAAAAACAATTCACCAGCCCGGTGCGCGCATCGGCCAGTGGCGCGACGGCGTTCTTCAGGAAATCGGCCGGCACGCACACATCGGCGTCACTGACGGCGATCACCTCATGCCTGGCGCGCGATTCCACTGCGGCGAGCTTGGAAACCTTTGCGTTGGGACCGCTCAGGTTTTCCACAACCACAAGTTCCGCCTCGCGATTCGGAAACTCCCGGATGAGTTTTCGCACGATCGCGCAGACCGGATCGCGTTCATCCGCCACGGCGAACAACACCTGAATCGCCCCCGGATAATCCTGTTCCATCCAGCTGCGCAGGCATTTTTCCGACGAGTCGTCGCAACCTTTCAGCGGCTTCAACAGCGTGACCGCAGGAGTGAAGGGAGTTTCCGCGCGGCGTTGATGCAGTGGAAATCGGCGCGCGGCGAGCCATTGCCAGAGCATCAGGCAAACACTCAGCGCGGCGAGAATTCCGAGGAGCCAGTTCAAAATCACGCCCGTTCGTAACGACGTCACCAAGCTGCCGCAAGCTTCATTTCGACACCCCCGGCCAGCCGGAGAGCTCACCCGATCGAGTCTCCACTTTTACCCGAATGGGGGATTCCCAACGCAACTGCACTTCTGATAATCATCATCACACTCACTCACGCAGCGATAGAAGCTCAATCCTGAGTTCTGCCTTATCAAACATTTGAAAGCGGCCTCCGCCAGCTTTCGCGCCAGCCCACTCCAGCACCGGCGCACATCGTCGGCAATAATGTTGACCGTGATCGCCGCATGCTCTCGCCGCGCGCCGAGTGCGTCTCACTTTGAACCCAACCCGACCCCAGAAACCCAAACCAAGAACGCAAGGAACGACAACCTATGCAGAAAACAACCAAAACCGCGGTCGCAGTCGCAGCGCTCACTCTCGCCGGTCTCGCCTCTTCCGAGGCGGGCTGGGTGAATAATGGGCAGTATCCATGGGGCTCCTCCACGCATAACGGAAACGTTTACATGGTCACTTCGGCCGTGACACCCGTCTCCGGCGGCTATCGCATTACCGCGTCGCAACCGGGATTGAACGGAAAGAAGTATCGCTCCGGCGTGATCTACGAAAGCAACACGCTGAAGCTGCGTTCGAACAAAGCCATCGGCGCACAGGCGCGTGTCTCCGCTCCCACCGCGCGCGGCACCTGGCCCGCGTTCTGGATCACCACGCTCGGCGGCTGGACCGGTGAAGTGGACATCGCCGAATGGAAGGGCAGCGGCACGGTCTGGCAGAACACGTACGACGGCGGTTGGGAGAACTACACGCGCAATTCCAACAACACGATGTACAAGACGCACATCCAGGCGAAGAACGACGGCACGAACCACGCCTGGGTCTGGCTCTATATCAACAACGCCTGGAGCGCGACGCACACGGGCAACAACTTCGTCGGCAAGGATTGGTGGCTGATTGCCAACCTGCAGATGGAAGGTTCCTCCGGCTCGCCCGGACCAGCTAGCGCGCAGGTGACGTTCACCAGCATGTCGGCCTGGGGCTTCTAAAACTCCAGAGCGGTCAAAGTTGCAGCCGCCCCGCACCGACACGGGGCGGCTGCTTTCACACGCTTCGAATCCAACCACAGAAATTTATGTTTCCGTTTCGCTTCGTGGGGCAAACTTCCAGCCCCGCTTCCGCCAGTACTCCTTCGCGCACTTCGCGTTCTTTGGGTGAGGTTGCATGGCTTTGCTTTCTCGGGCTCAGCATCCTCTTCACCGGTTGCGCCGGCAAAGCATTGCAGGATCGCAAGGAAGTCGCTGTGTTCGTGAACGGCGAACCGATTCTTCATCGCGACGTTGTGGCGGAAGCGGATCGTTGGATCACCGCCAACAAAGCCCGCGATCAAGCCCGCGGACTGCTGTTCGAGGAATCCGGCCGCGAAACCACGCGCGATGCTCTTCGTCGTGACGTTCTCGAAGCCTTGATCGAACGGAAGCTGATCGCGCAACAGCTCAAGGCTGACGGATTGAAGATCACCGAAGCCGAAGTGGACGCGCATCTCGCCGCCAAAGCCAAAGCTCTCGGCCGAACGACGGATCAGGCCGAAAGCGACATTGAGGCCCAGGGAAAGACGCTCGCCGATGTGAAGGAACGCGTGCGCTGGCATCATCTCGGCGTCGAAAAGCTCTACAACCTTCACGCCACGGAAAGGAGAACCATGACCGAAGCCGACGCGTTGAAGCTCTACAACGAGTTCCCGTCCGAATTCGACCGCGAAGAACAGCGCCGCGTCAGCCACATCCTGATTCGTGTTCCGCCTGAAGCCCCGGAAGTCACGAAACGCGCGGCTCGTGAGAAGGCCGAAGCATTGCTGAAGCGCATTCGCAATGGCGAACGCCTCGCCGATCTTGCGGCGTTACATTCCGATGACGAACTCAGTCAAGAGCGTGGCGGCGATCGTGGATTCTCCGGGCGCGGTATCATTCGTGGACCGGGCGACGATCCGTTCGGCGATGCCGCTTTTGCGATGAAGCGGATTGGCGAGATTAGCGGTGTGGTGGAAACGCGGGACGGCTTTCACATTATCGAACTGACCGGCTTGCGCGAAGCGCGGCGGCTCACGTTTGCGGAAGTGAAGAACGACATGATCGCGGATTTTCGCCGGCGTGAGATTGCGCAATTCTGGGCTGAGTTCGGCGGTCAGCTGCGCGCCAGCGCAAATCTGGATTGGACTTCGCACGAACTATTCCGCCAGGCCCACGCGCGCCGACGGCAGGAGATTCACAACGCCAGGATTGAGCGCATGATTGCGCGCGAACGGGCAAAGGCTAAGCAGGAATCTGCAGCTCAGGCCAGCGCGGTTGAACCTGAACTGCGCTCGGAAGCGCGCTGACATCGTGAATGCGCGCATTTTCCTCTGCCTTTCGTTCGCATTGAACGCCGGACTGGCATGCGCTTGGTGGTTTGCCCACCGTCCGAACCCCCTTCCGCAACCGGCCGTTTCAGATTCGCCCGCAGCAGCAGCAAACGTCGAATCCGTCGCGTCTGTGCCGCCACTTGAAACCGAGACCCCGCAGCAGACTGCGTTTCACTGGAGTTCCATCGAGTCCGACGATTACCGGAAATACGTCGCCGGCCTCCGCGCGATCGGATGTCCGGAAACCACCATTCGCGACATCATCGTGGCGGACATCGAGGAGCTCTATCGCTCGCGCGCTCACGCGTTGGAGACCGTTTCCGCGCCGTGGCACAGCGGCAGCCGCCGGCGTCGCGATGCGAAAACGACGGTTTTGGCCCGGGCTCAAATCGCATCCGAGAAGCGCGCATTGGTGAAAGAGCTGATCGGATACGATTGGGACAATCGCACCGCTGAAGTCTGGCAGCAGGATTCGCTCAATGCGGTGTTGTTGGGATTTCTTCCGGATGAAAAAGCCCCGCAGTTGATGTCGCTCGTCTCGGCTTGCACCATACAAAGCCGCGCCATCCTCGACGCCAGCGACGGCATTCTGATTGCAGAGGATCGGGCCGCCTTGGAGCGTGCCTGGAATGAGTTGCAGCGCGAGCTGACGAGACTGCTCAGTCCTGCTGAGCGCGACGAATGGGAACTGCGGATTCAGGCAGTAATGTTCCTCGCGTCGGAAGGCGTTCAATGGGAAGGCGTGGCGGTGAACGGCACCGTGCTGCGGGAGTTCGTGCGCATTTCGAGAGACTATCGGCACATGTTCGCCGAGGAGTTCCTAAACCCTCACGCGTTGCCGGGTTCTGAGAATGACCGCCGCCGCTCGGAATTCCATCGGCGAATCCGCGCGTTGCTGGGCTCCCAGTTCGTCAGCTTCCAACGCGAGCAGGATCAATCTGAACCATGAACCAGACAAAACTGCTTTTGCTCGTGTCTTCGATTGCCAACGCGGTGTTGCTGGGCGCCGTGTGTGTTCATTGTTTCTCCAAGA
Organism: uncultured Verrucomicrobia subdivision 3 bacterium; assembly: GCA_946480555.1. The sequence goes on along the minus strand of CAMLLE010000024.1, from coordinate 8,005 downwards.
AACTTGTCGCGGGCATCTCCGCCGCTCACGTATACACCGTGGCTGAGTTGCCGAACCCTCAACCGGTCGAAGCGAAATCCTCAATCCAGATGTCCGCACCCGTTGCGAGCTTTCACTGGCATCAGCTCATGTCGGGGGACCTGGCGCAGTATCGCGACAAGCTCCGCGCGGTTGGCTGCCCCGAGCTGACGGTGCGCGACATCATCGTGGCGGAGATCAACGAGCGCTTTCGTACGCGACGGGAAGCAATCATGCGAAGCGCGCAAACGCAGTTTTGGGAAACCATGTTGCGCGGTGAAGCTGCGTTGCGAGGCGAACTGGCACAGCCGTTGGATGACCTTGGCGCCGAGCGGCAGCAATTGATCGTCGCCGTTCTCGGCAATGCCGGGCTCGCTACCTCCGCTCCTCCGGTCACTCCGCCCGTGGACTCCGCACCAAGTTCGGATGACGCTCGTTTGCTCAGTTCCCGAGAATCGCTATGGGCCGCGGACCTTGCCGGCTTTGATCCAATCGAAACCGAATGGCGCGCGGTGACCCAGTTGCGCGTTGCGTTTGAGGAAGCTCAGCGGAGTCTCGATGACTCCACTCTGGATCACGAAGAAAAACTGCGCCGCCGCGAATCGCTTTCCGCGAAGCTTGAATCCGACATTCGCGCTGCGCTCGGCGCGGAGCGTTATGCCGCTTATGAACTGGCGCGCGATCCGAAATTTCAAGAGCTGCACCGCGTCGCCCGGCGATATGGCCTCAGCGATGAAACTGCGAAACGGGCTTTTGAAATTCAGCGTGAAGCAAATCTTGCCGCGGAGCAGCTCGTGGGTTCTTCAAGTGCGCAAACGCGCGCGCAGGCATTGACCGCGATCACGTTGGAAAAGGATCGAGCATTGAAGCAAACCTTGGGCGCCGCACCTTACGCGACTTTCCAGGAATACTTCGGAAAACCGGAATGAATTACTCGGCGCTGGCTGGGGCGTCGGCTGCGACAGCAACCGACGGCTTCAAGACATTCGCCGCTGCGTCAGTTGCCTTCATCAACGGGCCAGGCACGAGGCCGAGGAAGAACACTCCGCCAATGCAACCGTAGATTGCAAACCGGGCTGGAAGGGAAACTACAATCGGAGACATGTCGGTCGAACCCTGGCCCCAGTAAATCGCGCGGATGACGCCAAAATAATAGTAGAGCGACATCACCACACCCGCCAGCGCGACAAACGCGAGGCAGTAATATCCGTGGTTCGCGGCGCCTTGCTCGATCACCGCTTTCAACAGCAAAAATTTGCCAAAAAATCCAGCCAGTGGCGGAATGCCCGCGAGGGATACCATTGAAATCGTCATCGTGGCGGCGAGCAGCGGCGAACGCTGGCTCAAGCCCGCGAAACCGGAAATGTCTTCAGTTTCCAGATGCCGCATGACCAGACCGATGACTGTGAACGCTGCGATCACGGTGAACAGGTAGCCGCCGAGGTAATAGAGAATCGCCGATATGCCGGCCGTGTTCAGTGCGGCCACGCCCAGCAGCAGATAGCCCGCGTGCGAGATGCTCGAATATCCGAGCAGACGCTTCACGTTGCGCTGCGGCAGCGCGCAGAGATTGCCGTAAAGGATCGTGATCGCCGAAATGATGATCAGCAGATTGGTCCATTGCGCCGTGACTGCAGGAACACCGGCGAAAAGAAAGCGGAGCAGCAGAACAAAGCCAGCCGCTTTGGAACCGACTGCGAGGAAGGCGGTGGTCGGCGTCGGCGCACCTTGGTAAACGTCTGGCGCCCAGATTTGGAATGGCACTGCAGCGATCTTGAAGCCCAATCCCACGATGACGAAGAGGGTTCCCAGCAGGAACAGCTTGTTCTGCGTGAATTGCCCGGAAACCTCCGCCAGTTCCGTGAAATTCATCCTGCCGGAAACGCCCGCCACCAGCGCAATCCCGAACACCATGAACGCCGACGAGAGCGCACCGATGATCAAATACTTCACTCCAGCTTCGAGCGAGACCTGGCGCGAACGCTGGAAGCTCGTCAGCACGTAAAACGTGACGGTAATCAATTCCAAGGCGACGAAGAGCAGCGCGAAATGATTGGCGGAAGCTGCGAACAACATTCCTCCCAGCGCGAACAGAGTGAGCGAATAGTACTCTGAAATCCCGGATGTAATCCGATCCGAGTATTCGACTGCGAGCAGCAGGATCAGGATGGCCGCGCAGATGAAGAATCGTTTGAAGAAGATGGAGAGGCTGTCCTGAACAAACATGCCGCCAAACGCAGGTCCTTCGACCACGCAGGTGCCGCAGCCTTTGAGATTCCAGATCAAGAGCACGCCCAGCGCGGCGGCGGCGGCATAACCCAAGGCGCGTTTGCGCGGCGCGGGAAGCCAGAGATCGGCCAGCATCACCACGATGCCAAGAGCGAGGACTGAGATTTCGAGACTGATCGAAGAAAGGTTCATTGATTTTCCGTGGTCGCCGGCGTGGCGGTCTCCTGAGTCTGGGGCGTCGCAGCCTCGGCCGCCGGCGCGGCGGTTTCAGCCGCTGAGTTCGCGGCGGACACGGTGCTTGAAGCCGCGGCAGGCGCGGCCTCACGCGCGATGACCGGCCTGGCCATTTGCACAATCGCATTCGCTGCCGGGGTAACCTTGTCCGTCAACAAACGCGGCAGAATTCCAAACAGTAGCAGACTGAAAATCAGAACGATGAACGGCAGCTTGCGCCAGATGTGCGGCGCGTCGGCCACGTTCGCCCATTTCTCCGGAAGCTCCGCGTGCAAAACGCTTCGCACGGCGCGCAGCATGTAGATTGCGCCGATGATCAACGCGCCCCAGCAGGCGAGCACTGTCACGAGCCGCAGCGACGGTTCCTGCCAGACGCCGAAGAACACCGTGACTTCACCCGCGAAGTTCGCGAAGCCCGGCAATCCGCAACCCGCGAACGCCGCCATGATCAGCGCCGTTCCGATGAACGGGAGTTTGCGCAGCAGTCCGCCCAGTTCCTTGATCTCCAAAGTGCCGGTCTGTTGGTGAATGTAGCCGCTCAGTCCGAACGTCAGCGCGGCAAGGAAGCCGTGCGCGACCATCACGAGCACCGCGCCGGTCACACCGACGAGGGTGAGCGAAGCGATTCCCAGGAAGATGAAACCCATGTGCGCCACACTGCTGTAGCCGATCAGCCAGTTGAAATTTTTCTGCTGCATTGCGACCCAGCCGCAGTAAAGGAGATTGCCGAGGCAGAGCCACGCGAGGATGTGCATCCAGCTTTGCGCCGCCTCAGGCATCATCGGCAGCGCCACGCGGATCAGACCGTAGAGGCCAAACTTCTTCAGCACGCCGGCATGAAGCATCGCGGTGGCAGTCGGCGCGGAGCCGTAGCCGATCGGCGCCCAAGTGTGAAACGGCCAGAGTGAAACCAGAATTCCAAAGCCGAAGAGCAGCAGCGGGAAGATGAAGTTCTGCGTCGCCGCGGCCATCGGGTTGTTCAGGAAGTAATTGGTCAGCGTTGGAATGTCGAACGTGCGGGCCTCAGCAGGGACCGCGAGATAAAGCGCGATCAATCCGATCAGCGCGATGAGCGCACCGGCGCTGAGGTAGAGCGTGATCTGGAACGTGGCGTAGTTCTTCTTTTCACCCCGGCCCCAGAGCCCGATCATGATGAACGTCGGCACCAGTGCCAGTTCGTGGAAGAAGTAGAAGAAAAACAGGTCAAGCGACGCAAATGCACCCAGAATGCCGCCGGTCATGACGAGCAACAGGATGTAGAACTCCTTCTCACGCGATTTAATTTCCCACGAGCAGCACGCCGCCGCGAAGGCGACGATCGCGCCCATGAGCACCAAGCCGACATTGATGCCGTCCACGCCGAGCTTACAGGCCAGGCCGAGCGATTCGGCTCCGAGCCACGGAATCGTGCTGACGAACTTGTAGCCGTTCGCATCCGCCACCGCCGCGTCGAAGCCCCAAAACATCGTCACCGCCAGCACTGCCGAAACGAACGTGGCGATCACCGCAACCAGCCGCATGATCACCGCGAAATTGCGCGGCACGAAAGCCAGCACGATGGCGGCAATCAATGGCAGCAGAAATATGTAACTCAGTGTTGTCATCGAAAATCAGTCATCATTCCACCGACCACGATTGTCGTGTCAGTGATACGACAATTTTCTCGCCGTTACCGGAACGCTTCTCGCTGGGTAGCGGTTTATCGTTGGTGCGCGAAAGCTTCATTTGCCCAAAACGAGAAACAGAAGGACCGCCACGCCCAGCACGAACAGCAGGGCGTAGGTCTGCAAGTTGCCCGTCTGGACCAACCGCAACGCGCGGCCGGTGATGTCTGTTCCGCCGCGAATGAGATTGATCGCGAAACCTTCAATGATCCAGCGGTCGAGCCAGCCAGCGATGGCTGCAATCAAGTCGTGCAGCCGAATGACGGTGGCTTCGTAAAGCTCGTCGAAGTAGAAACGGTTGCGCATCGCGCGGGAGAGCGCGCCGAGCTTCTCAGGCAATGGATCTTTGCTGCATTTGCCGTAGAGCGACCATGCGGCGAGCAGTCCCGAGGCGAAAGCTGCCAATCCAGAGAAGGCCGCCACCGGTGCGTGTTGGAACGGATACAGGAGTTGCCCAACGACGCCGTGCGGATGCTCGGCGCCAGGCGAAAGTTGCTTCCCAAACAACGCTTCAATCCCAATCACACCGCCAATGATGCTGAGGCCGGCCAGAATCCGCAGCGGCCAGGTCATCACTCCGGGCGATTCATGCGCGTGTTCGGCGTGTTTCGACTTCGCCGAGCTGAAGAACACCACGAACACGAGTCGGAACATATAGAAGGTCGTCAGGAACGCCACGAACAGCGCGACGCCGAAGAGCAGGTAATTGTGTTTGTGCTGCGCCAGCGCGAGGATCGAATCCTTGCTGAAGAAGCCGCTCAACGGCCACAAGCCCGCCAGCGCCAGTGTGCCCACGAGGAACGTCCAGTAGGTCACCGGCGTCTTCTTCCGCAGCGCGCCCATGTGCCAGATGTCCTGCTCGTGATGCATCGCGAGGATGACCGAACCGGAGCCGAGGAACAGCAGCGCTTTGAAGAACGCGTGCGTGGTCAGGTGGAACATCGCGGGTGTTGCGCCTGCCAGACCGACCGCCATGACCATGTAACCGAGTTGCGAAAGCGTTGAGTAAGCGAGGATGCGCTTGATGTCGTTCTGCTGAACCGCAATCAATGCGGCGAGCAGCGCCGTGAAACCGCCGACGTAGGAAATCACTTCGAGAGCCGGAGCGTTCAGGACGAAAAACACCCGGCAGAGCATGTAAACGCCCGCGGCAACCATCGTCGCAGCGTGGATCAGCGCGGACACCGGTGTCGGGCCTTCCATCGCGTCCGGCAGCCAGACGTGCAGCGGGAATTGGGCGGACTTGCCGACAGCGCCGCAGAAGATCAGCAAGCCGCCGATTGTCGCCATCGCGCCGAGCGCTTCCGCGTTCACGCCGGCTTTCGTCTGCAAAACTTCGAAGTTCAGCGAACCGAGCGCCGCCCAAACTATCAGAATGCCGATGATGAATCCGAAGTCGCCCAGCCGATTCGTGATGAACGCTTTCTTCGCCGCATCCGCCGCGCTCGGCTTTTCATACCAGAAGCCAATCAGCAGATAGCTCGAAACGCCGACCAGTTCCCAGAAGATGAACGTCTGGAGGAAATTGTTCGAGAGCACGATGCCAAGCATCGAGGTTGTGAACAGGCTTAGAGAGGCAAAGAACCTCGAATAACCCGGGTCGTCGTGCATGTAGCCGACGGAATAGATGTGAATCAGCGCGGCGACGCCCGTGACCATCAGGATCATTCCCAGGCTGAGCGGATCGAGCCGGAATCCGAAATCGACCTGGAAGGTATTGCCGATGGAGAGCCAGTTGACCGCGAGTTCCTTTTGCTCGGGCGAGAACCCGTTCACCTTCACGAAGAGCGCGCTCAGCAGGAAACTGATCACGACCGCGCCGATGGACAGCCCGGCGCTGACGCTCCGGTTCTTCTGCGTAAAGAGCGTGATCACCGTCGCGGCGAGCAACGGCAGGAACAGGATCAACCAGGGTAACGCTTCCAATTTCATCGAGCGAAGTTCCAAGTTCCAAGTTCCAGGTTCCAAAGAAGCCCCAAATCCCAAGCATCAAAACCACAGGCTGCGCCCATTGAGATTTGAAGCTTGGAACTTCTTTGGGACTCGGAACTTGGATTTTGGAGTTTCTTTCTCACAGTTTCATCGTCGTCAGGTCTTCCACATGCGCTGTCTGCTTCTTGCGATAGAGCGCAACGATCAGCGCCAGTCCCACGGCGACTTCCGCCGCGGCGACGGTGATGATGAAAAACACGAAGACCTGTCCGTTCAGGTTGTTGGTGAACCGGGAAAAGGCGACGAGCGCCAGGTTGGCCGCATTGAGCATCAGTTCCAGGCACATGTACATCACCAGCACATTGCGGCGGACGATCACGCCGAAGAGGCCCAGCGCGAACAGCAGTCCGCTGACGGTCAGATAATGTTCCAGGCCGACGTTCACTTGAGATCCTTTTTGCTCAGGAGAATCACGCCCACCATCGCCACGAGCAGCAGGATGGAGACAATTTCAAATGGGAGCACGTAGCTGCTGAAAAGCATTTTGCCGAGCGAAACGGTGTCGCCGACGGTTTCGGCTTTCGCGAGGTCAGCGCCGGGCTTGGTGGCGTAAAGCGAGCGGAGGAAAATCGCGAACACAGCTCCGACCGAAATCGCGCCGCCAATGATGCCGAACAGCTTGATCTTCCGCCGCTGCTCCGTTTTCAGGTCGAGCAGCATGATCACGAACAGAAACAGCACCATCACCGCGCCCGCGTAAACGAGGATCTGAATCGCCGCGAGGAAGAAGGCGTTGAGCAGGACGAAAAGTCCGGCCAGCGAGACAATCGTCAGGACGAGGAACATCGCGCTCGTGACCGGATTGCGGCTGAGGATGACCAGCACGCCGCAGAGCAAGGCCAGGCCGGCGAAAAGCCAGAACAGCCCGCTGCTCGAAAACACGTAATTTAAGATGTCCTGCATTGACCTTCTGAGTAATTGGACCGAATCCGATCAGCTCAAGGCTTGACCGGGAAATTCTCCTGCCGCTTTGTTTCCTCGGCCTTCTGCTTCCATTTCTGGATGCCGGCATGAGTGCCGCCGAGTTCGAGGAGTTTCTGCTTGTTGTAAATCAGTTCCTCACGAGACGCGGCGTTGAGCGAATAATCCTTCTGCAGGAAGATGGCTTCTTCCGGACAGACTTCCTGACAGAAGCCGCAGAAGATGCAACGAAGCATGTTGATCTCAAATTCCTTCGGCATCTTCTCCGCGTTCGCGCGATCGGCCGGCTGACCTTCCGGTCCAGGCGGTGTGATCTTGATCGCTTTCGGCGGGCAGACGAATTCACAGAGCTGGCAGGAGACGCACTTGGTGTTGCCTTCCTGATCCTTCACGAGATACGGCGCGCCGCGATATCCGGGCGGCACGACCCATTTCTCTTCGGGATACTGCATCGTCACCTTCTTCTTGAAGAAGTGACGGATGGTGACCTTGAACCCGCCGACAATTGCCGGCAGGTAAAGCCGCTCCCAAAGATTCAGTTTTTTTCGATTAACGATCATCTGAAACTCAGTTCACCGCGGAGACGCGGAGGCGCTGAGTTCGGAGAATCCGAACCGAGCTTCCGACGTTTCCAAAATTGTTCTTCATTCTCTCTTTAAGCTCCGCGTCTCCGCGTCTCCGCGGTTCAAGTGTTTTTGACCCACAACACCACTGCAGTCACAATGACGTTGGCCAGCGCAAGCGGGATGAATCGCCTCCAGCCGAGATCCATCAACTGGTCGTAACGGAAGCGCGGCCACATCCAGCGCACCCAGATGACCATGAACAACAGGAACAACGTCTTCCCCAGAAAGATCGCAATGTGCGCGATGCCCATGGGAATCGTGGTCGCCGGTTGATCTAATCCCGCAAAGGGCAAACTCCAGCCGCCGAGGAACAGCGTTGTC
>CAMLLE010000023.1 GCA_946480555.1 uncultured Verrucomicrobia subdivision 3 bacterium | reverse complement strand
GTCGCGCCCGGTTCGATCACGGGTGAATCGGAATTGGTGTTCTGGGCCATGAGATGGACGCTCGCCGCGAAAGTGAGCGCGATCAAGGTGGGCAGGGTTTTCATGCGATGATGGACGGAGTGATACTGCAATTGGTGACGCAGGTCACGCATTGGAATCGGGTGCGCACAGACTTCGCACCGGTCGATCCGGCGGAACGCATACGACAAACGTTCGATGTCATTGCGCCCGCGCCCATGCTACACCAGAGCAAATTTGTGAATTGCGACATTTCCTTTGCAAAATGCGGCACCGGCTTGCGCACGGCCTGTAACGTCAACAAGATGCGGAACGTCATTTCCGCTCAGGCTGATCTGGCAACAAAATCTATGCACACGTTCCGAACCACACTGCTGGCGCTCTCCCTCGCAACGGCTCCCACGTTTGCCGCGGATGGCTGGATCGACTTGTTCAACGGGAAGGATCTTTCCGGCTGGACCCAGAAAGGCGGCAAGGCTTCCTACAAGGTCGAGGGCGACACCATCGTGGGCCGCACGGTGTTGCAAACGCCGAACAGTTTTCTTTGCACGGAAAAGGAATACGACAATTTCATTCTCGAACTGGAATTCAAGGTGGACCCGCGCCTGAACTCCGGCGTGCAATTCCGCAGTGAAGCGTTCGATGCCGAAAAAACCGTGGAGCTCGGCGCCAAAACGTTCCGCATCCCCGCTGGACGCGTCCACGGTTATCAGTGCGAGATCGATCCCGATCCGGTGCGGAAGCGCGCGTGGACGGCGGGAATCTATGATGAGTCGCGCCGGGCGTGGCTTTATCCCGGCTCGCTCGGCGGGATGAGCAACGATTTCAGCGCGCAAGGTCTGCAATTGTTCCGGACAAATGATTGGAACTCGCTCCGCATCGTGGCGAACGGGCCTTCCATTCGTACTTACCTGAACAATGTGCTGCGCAGTGAAATTCAGGATCACGTGACGCCGAAAGGATTCATCGGGCTGCAGGTTCACAGCGTTGCGAATCGTCCGGAGAATGAAGGCCTGGAAGTGCGCTTCAGGAATGTGCGATTGAAGGAACTGAATGGCAACGAAGCCAGAGTGGAAGCCGCGCTGAACACGCTCTCAGACAAGGAAAAAGCCGAGGGCTGGCGATTGCTCTGGGACGGCAAAACGACCGAAGGCTGGCGCGGCGCGAAGCTCGAGGGTTTCCCGTCAAAGGGGTGGGAAATCAAAAACGGTGTGCTGACGGTGCTCGAAAGCGGCGGCGGCGAATCCATCACCGGTGGCGACATTATCACGCGCGAACGTTTTTCTGAATTTGAACTGGCGCTTGATTTCAAAATCACGCCCGGTGCGAACAGCGGCATCAAATATTTCTGCCAGCCAAATCTGGATCCCATCACCGGCGCGGGTGCGAAGACAACCACGGGTTCAGCCATCGGGCTGGAATATCAGATTCTCGACGACGAGCGGCATCCCGACGCAAAAGGCGGCCGCGATGGCAATCGCACCATCGCATCGCTCTACGATCTGAAGACCGCCAGCAGCAGCAAGCAGCCCAATGCCATTGGCGAATGGAACACGGCACGCGTCGTGGTAAAGGGCAGCCATGTGGAGCACTGGTTGAACGGAGCGAAAGTCCTGGAATACGACCGCGGCACGACGGAGTTTCGTGAGCTTGTCGCGCAAAGCAAATACAAGAACATCCCCGGTTTCGGCGAATGGAAGGACGGTCATATCTTGTTGCAGGATCACGGAAATCGCGTCTCGTTCCGGAACATCAAGATTCGTACGGCGAATTAGAGGGGCCGGCTCAAACCGGCGTTCCTCCTGGGCAACCGCAATGCAAGCCGATCACGTCGAAAAAAACTTATGAAGCATCATTCCTCCCGCAGACAGCGCCAGATCGCGCGCCGCTCATTCCTCAAAGGGTGCCTTGCCGCAGGCGCGTTTTCGTTCATCGCTCCGCGGCTGGCTTTCAGCGCCGCCAGCGGTGCAGACGCGGTGGTTTCGGCAAATGAAAAGGTGAACCTTGCCTGCGTCGGCATCGGCAATCGCGGCGCGGAAGTCATCGAAGCGCTGGTCAAGACCGGGCACGCCAACATCGTGGCGTTGTGCGACACGGACATGGGCGCGCCGCACACGACGAAGATATTGAACCGCTTCCCCGACGCGCCGCGGTTTCAGGATTTTCGCCAGATGTTCGACAAGCTGGGAAACAAGATCGACGCCGTCTGCGTGGCAACGCCGGACTTTTCGCATTTCCCGGTTTCCATGCTCGCGATGTCGCTTGGCAAACACGTCTATTGCGAAAAGCCGATGGCGCATTCTTTCCGCCAGACCGAGCTGATGATTGCCGCGGAAAAGAAATACAAGGTCGCAGCGCAGATGGGGAACCAGGGCCATTCGGAAGCAAACTACTTTCAATTCAAGGCGTGGGTTGAGGCGGGCATCATCAAGAACGTGACGCGCATCACGGCGTTCATGAACAATCCGCGTCGCTGGCACGGAATGAAGGTTTCTGAATTTTTACCCGCGCAGCCCGTGCCGGAATCGCTGGATTGGAACACGTGGACGGCGACCGCGAAGTTCCACGATTACAACAAGGGCTACATCAATGGTGAATGGCGCTCGTGGTTTGATTACGGCAACGGCGCCCTGGGCGATTGGGGCGCGCACATCATCGACACCGCGCACGAATTCCTGGAGCTCGGTTTGCCGAGTGAGGTGGAACTGGTGAAAACCGAAGGCCACAGCGATTTCATTTTTCCGCAGGCTTCAACCATCGCTTTCCGTTTCCCGAAACGCGGCAGCATGCCGCCGGTGGAAATCACCTGGTACGACGGTCAGCAGAACCTGCCGCCACTCCCGCCGGAGTTTGGCTCCGCGGTCGTCGATCCGAACATCCCGCCGCCCAGCACGGGCCAGCTCGATACCAAGAAGCATCCGCCGGGCAAAGTGATTTACGGCGAAGACCTGATGTTCAAAGGCGGCTCGCACGGCAGCACGCTGAAGATCATCCCGGAATCCAAAGCCGCGGATATTGCATCAAAGCTGCCGCCAGTTCCGGAAAGCACGTCCAATCATTTCCTCAACTTCCTGCGTGCGGCGAAGGGTCAGGAGAAATGCCGTTCCTCATTCGCGGTGGCAGGCCCGCTCTGTCAGGTGCTCGACCTCGGCGTTCTGGCGCAGCGCTTCAATGCGAAGCTGGAATTCGACCGCGAGAAGAAACAGATCACGAATCACAAGCGCGCGAACGATGCTCTGGCGGGCGCGCCGCCGCGCAAAGAGTGGGAGCAGTTTTACAAGCTGTGATCCGAAAAGTGTTCAACCACGGATGAACACGAATTGACACGGATAGGAATCCGGATTCGCACGATGGAACCGTTCGTGTCCGCGGGCGGTTTTCTTCAGGAACTCACGATCCATCTCTTTAACGCAGAGGGCGCGGAGGAGCGCGGAGTTGTTAAGCGCTCTCCGCGCCTCTGGTTGAGATCTGAATTGAAAACTCCGCACAGGTTCCGGCCATGCACAGTGCCGCAGCGGACAGACTTTCAACAGAAGGAAACGAAGGTAAGCAAGGAAAGCGGCAGCTCACAAAGCTTCGTTTCCTTCTGTCATAGCGTTTCTCCAAATTCATTTCCGGATCATCTCACCGCGGAGGCGCAGAGGCGCGGAGGAGCCCTATTTTGATTGCTCCGCGTCTCCGCGTCTCCGCGGTTGTCGGAAATTTCTTCTGGTAACCGCTCTAGACTGAATGTCGACCGCAGTTGATGCGGATTGTACGGACTTAACTAACCTCTAAGTTTCGTGATTGCTGGCACATGCGGTGCTGAACAGCCGGCAATGCAGCCCAGATTTCCCAATCGTATGCTGGTATGTACCGTGTGGCTCGCGATTGCCACCGCCGGTGCGCTCCTGCTGATGCGTTATGAGCGCAAGCCTGGCGCGATGGCTGAAACGCCCCTTCAATGGCCCAATCCCAAGGGCCTGGCCCTTGATGCCCGGCGCGATACGCTGCTTCTGTTTGCCCATCCAAAATGCCCTTGCACGCGCGCGACGCTCGAGGAGCTGAATCGTCTGCTGGCCCATCGCCCGGAAAAAGTTGCTGCCCATGTTTTGTTCCTGAATCCGTCCACAGTCTCCAACTCATGGACACATACCGCGCTTCGCGAGCTGGCCCAAGGCATCCGCGGGGTGACGGTGCATGATGATCAGAACGGGCAGACCGCTGCCGTATTTGGCGCCGAGACCTCGGGTTTCGTCGTGGTTTATGCGCCGGACGGAAAATTGATCTTCAGCGGTGGGATCACCGAAAGCCGGGGACACGCCGGCGACAACCCAAACAAGGATGCGTTGGTGGCCCAGATCGACCGGGCTCAACCTCGCGGCTGTAAAACGCCGGTGTTCGGCTGCCTGCTGGCCAATCGCCCATCAAGCGAGGAGGCCGTGCAATGATTGCATCCGTGCCGGCAGTTGATTCCCCGCATGCCAATTCCAAACGCGTGGGCCAGCTGTTCGACGAGCAGCGGCAGGCCGTCTGGCAGCAGGGCGACCGCATCTTCTTCTGGGTTCTGCTCTGCCAATGGGTTGTGACGGTCGGAGTCATCGCATTTGCTTCCCCGCAAACCTGGATCGGCACGCAAAGCCGGATGCACATTCACGTGGTTGCGGCGACGTTGCTGGGCGGATTGATCACGAGCATCCCGATCTATTTCACGCGATGTTTTCCGGGCCAGGCGCTAACGCGGCAGACGGTCGCCATCGGGCAGATGTTGATGTCCGCGTTGCTGATTCACCTGACGGGTGGACGCATTGAAACGCATTTTCATGTGTTTGGTTCGCTGGCGTTGCTGGCGTTCTATCGCGACAGCAAAGTTCTTTTCTCGGCTGCTGCGGTGGTGGTGGTGGATCACGCGGTGCGCGGTTTTCTCTGGCCGGAATCGGTTTACGGAGTGGTTTCCGCTTCGATCTGGCGAACGGCCGAGCATGGCGCCTGGGTGGCGTGCGAGGTGGCGTTCCTGATGATCTCCATCCGCAAAGGCCTTGGCGAGATGCTTACCGTTGCCGAGCGGCAGGCGCGTTTGGAAACGTTGAACAATGAGATCGAAGCCGTTGTGCAGCAGCGCACGGCTGAACTCCGGCGTGAAGTGGAAGACCGCCGGGCAGCGGAGGAACGCGTGCTCGAGCGCGAACGGCAGTTGCGTTACACCCAGCAAGTCGCCCAGCTCGGCGGCTGGGAATGGGACGTCCAGCGCAACGCCGTCACCTGGTCCGAGGAAGCGCGGCGGCTCTACGGTCACGATCCGAAAGACAACGGCGTCACGATGGAAAAATGCATGGAACGCGTGCATCCGGAGGATTTTGCCCGGTGCCAGCAGGTCATGGAGAAGGCGTTGCGCACGGGAGAGCCGTTCATTTGCGATCATCGCGCGCTGCTGCCCGACGGAACCGAACGCGTGATTCAGGGCCGCGGCGAAATTTTGAGAAACGAGCAGGGGCACCCGGTCAAGATGTTCGGCACAGTCCAGGACATCACCGAAGCGCGCCGCGCGCAGGACGCCTTGCGGCGGAGCGAAGAGCAGTTGCGTCAATCGCAGAAGATGGAGGCCGTGGGCCGGCTGGCCGGCGGCGTAGCGCACGACTTCAACAACATTCTCACCGTCATCACCGGCTATTGCGGCCTGATGTTGCAGCGCCTTGAACGGCAGCATCCCATGCGCAAGCACGCCGAGGAAATCGGCCGCGCGGCGGAACGCGCCAGCGCGCTGACGCATCAGCTGCTAGCCTTCAGCCGCAAACAGGTGCTCCAGCCGCGCGTGCTGGACCTGAATGAAATTGTCAAAGGCATGGAGAAGATGTTGCGCCGCCTGATTGGCGAAGACATCGAGCTTCGTACCTGTTACGCCGCCAACTGGCCCGTCCAGGCCGATCCCAGCCAGCTCGAACAGGTGGTCATGAATATGGCCGTCAATGGCCGCGATGCCATGCCGCGCGGCGGCCGGCTGCAGATCACCACCGAGAATGTTACGCTCGCCAAGTCCATGCACTTCCGCGATCGCGCACTGGAAGCCGGCGATTACGTGCTGATGTCCATCGCCGATAACGGCGTCGGCATGACGCCCGAAGTGCAGTCCCATCTGTTCGAGCCGTTCTACACCACGAAAGGCGTGGGGAAGGGGACGGGACTTGGCCTCGCAACCTGTTTTGGAATCGTGTCGCAAAGCGGCGGTGACATTCAGGTCGTATCCGAACCACAAAGGGGAACGACTTTTCACATTTATTTGCCGCGCTCAACGCAAGCCCTGGCCTCAGCGTCGAAGAGTTCCGATTCGACCTTTCTGCCCAAGGGCGGCGAATCGGTGCTGGTCGTGGAGGATGATCCGACCGTGCGCGAGTTCACCGCTACCGTGCTGCGCGAGTGCGGCTATCGCGTGCGCGAAGCGGCCACGGCGGTGGAGGCTCTTCCCCAGCTGGAAAATCAGCCGCATCCGGATCTAGTCGTGACGGACGTCATCATGCCGCAGATGAGCGGCAAGGACCTTTACGAACAGCTCAAGTCGCGGCAGATCCAAAGCAAGGTGCTGTTCATCTCGGGTTACACGGACGATGCGCTGGTGAATTTGGGTGTGACGGACAATCCGCTTTGCTTCCTGCAAAAGCCGTTCACGCCGGTGAAGCTGGCTGAAACCGTCCGCAACCTGCTGGACGAAAAAGCTGTGGCGGCCTGAACCCAATAAGTTTCAGGTTTCAAGTTTGCGTTTCAAGCGAGCCGATCGGGCGAACTCCGGTGCAGGTGGCGTTCAGATCACTTTACCGAGTGCTGGCCGGACCATTCTGGCGAGATCTGAACCTGCTTGGACGCGGTTCCTTGAAACGTGAATCTTGAAACTTCGGAGCTCATTCCCCGTCGCACTGCGTTCCGGAATCTGGATTCTGATATTTGCAGGAATTGAAGGTTGAACCCCGTTGTGAGCAGGGCTATTTCTAGTCCATGCGCCGGCTGTTTTTCCTGACGTTGCTTCTTTGCTGCACTGCAGTTTTCCCCGCCCACGCTTCATCCGGCCGGGTGATCAAGGTGCTGCCGCATTTCCTGGATCGCGAGGGCCGGCATACGCTCGCGCCCAGTCTTTACGATCGCGATGCCTACCAGGCCCGACTTCGCCAGCATACGAACGAAATTTCCGGCATCCGGTTTGATGTGCAGTGGAAGGCAACCGGCAAGGCGTTCGCGCCGCTGTTGCTCCGGGTGGAAGTGCGCGGGACTGCTCACGGTAATCTTCCGAGCCGGCGGGTCCTGGAAACGATCATTGAGCCGCGCCGGTTCAGCCGCTGGACGTCGCTGCCGCTGACGGGGGAGAATTTCGAACAATTGGGTGAGGTCACCGCCTGGCGCGCCACTCTTTGGGAAGGTGACCAAATGCTCGGTGAACAAAAATCCTTCTTATGGTAACGCGTTTCCTGCCGTCTGCCGCGCTCCTGCTGGCCCTGAGCGCCACGCTTTGCACCGCCGCGCCCGCCCGGATCTACCAGGTTGGCGAGAAGGCCGAGCACGATATCAAAACGCCCGTGCCCTTGGTGGTGGTGGACACGGATGCAACGGAAAGCTTGCGGCAGCGCGAGTCGCAGCGGGTTCACGTCATTTACCGGTATCACTCGCATGCGGCCAGCGAGAGCGAGGCGGCATTTCGATCCACCTTTGACCGTACACGCACGAACTTCCTCAATGCCGTCCAGTCGCGATTCGGCAAACGGAGTCTCACAGCGGAGGAGACGGAATCGCGCGATTTCCAGCGTTTCCTCACCGATTTCCAACGTCAGAATATTCTCTTTCCCGTCGGACTGATCGTCGCGCGCACCTGGGCGCAGGGCGAATCCGATGCGGAAATGGAGAACGCCCTCGCCGCCAAACTTCGCAGCGCGATGAGCTCTTATGTCCGTCCAGACAGCGGCCCGAAGGACATCTGGGTTGGGTCAACCATCCGGCTGGTTTCGGCCGCCGACAATGAACGGGTGAGCGCTGAACTGGTGAACGACCGCGGATTCAACGTGGCGAAGACGAACTTTGTTTCGGTCCAGCGCACCAAGCTCGATCTGCTCAACGGATTTCCTCCTGAGGAACGGTCGGTCGCCAAGTACCTCGCTTCGTTTGTGAAACCGAATTGCGACATGGAGGCGGAACTTACACGGACGCTGCGCTCGCAACGCACGTCGGGGTTGCTCGTCGCGGATCGCTATCAACCGGGGCAGCTCATCGTCGCGCGCGGCGATGAGATCAATCGCAAGACCAAGGCGGCGCTGGACGAGATGAATGCGAAGCTGGCGCAGGTGGAAACGAAGCCCGAAGAACCCAAGGGGCTTGCTGCGCTCCAGGCGAAGTATGGAATGTGGCCGCTTGCCGCCATCACCGCATTTGGATTGCTCCTGGTGGCGGGGATTGTCCGCAAGGCGCGCCGACGGCCCGCCGCGATGTTGCCGGTTGTGGCCGGAGGTTCGCCCATGATCGCCCCCGGCGATTCAGACTGGCGTGAGCGCGCGTTGCACGCGGAGCAGCAGGTGGCCCAAGCGCGCCACGCAGCCCGCACCGGGATCGTCTCGCAACTCGCGGGCTGGATGTCGAGCAAGCTCACACAAAAACTGGCCGAGGATCGAACGCAACTGGTGGACGCGCATCAGAAGGCTGCCGTGGAAGTGGCAGAACTCGAAGCGCGCCTGGAGAAAGTGCAGGCGCCGCTTCAGGAACGATTGGCCGCGTATGAAACGCGGATTGCCGAACTGGAAAAGGAGCTGGTTGCCAAAGATGAAGAGAATCGGCAGCTGATCCAGGCGAAGATCCAGATTATCCGCCGCCAGCTCGAACTAGAGCGCGACAAGAACCGCCTGAACTTCAACTGACCCATTGCGCGTGCGGAGTTCTCCCCGCGTCCTTTGTTGATGGGTGAATGTTTTCCGCGGTTGGCAGCGGAAATTTCCGCTTCCAATCCGCCAAAAAAACTTCTCTCTTCCAGCCTTTTCCCACGCTATCTTGCCGAACCCTCACGGGGATCACATGAAACTGTTTTCTGAACTGGGCCTGTCCGCCGAATTGCTGAAGGCCATCGATAAACTTGGATTTGAACAAGCGTCGCCCATCCAGGCCAATGCCATTCCAGTCCTGATGCAGGGCAGCGATGTCGTCGGACAATCACAAACCGGCTCGGGCAAAACCGCGGCCTTCGGCATCCCGGCCGTGGAGAAAGTCGATCCCGACCGCCGCGAAGTCCAGGTGTTGATCCTCTGTCCCACCCGCGAACTGGCCGTTCAGGTTTCAGAGGAGGTCCACAAGCTCGCGTTCTTCAAGCGTGGCATTCACGCTTTGCCCATCTACGGCGGCCAGTCTTACGACCGACAGTTCTACGGGCTGCGCCAGGGGGCACAGATCGTCATCGGCACCCCCGGCCGCGTCATGGATCACATGCGACGCGGCACTTTGCGATTGGACACGCTGAAGATGGTCATCCTCGACGAAGTGGACGTCATGCTGAACATGGGTTTCCGCGACGACATTGAGCTGATCCTCCAGGCGACGCCCAAGGAACGCCAGACGGTTTTCTTTTCCGCCACGATTCCGAAGCCGATTCAGCAACTGATCGAAAAGTATTCGCGCGATCCGCAGAGCATCCGGATCGAACAAAAGGCGATGACGGTTTCGACGGTTGAACAGGTCTTTTACGAAGTGGACCGCCGTTACAAGCTGGAATTGCTGACCCGCCTGATCGACATCCACGACCTGAAGCTCGGCATCGTATTCTGCAACACCAAGCGCATGGTGGACGACCTGGTCGATCACCTGAATGCGCAGGGCTACTCGGCGGATCGCTTGCATGGGGACATGAGCCAGGCGATGCGCGATCGCGTGATGAACCGCTTCCGGAAATCGGGTTTGGAGTTTCTCGTCGCGACCGATGTGGCCGCGCGCGGCATCGATGTGGACGACGTGGAGGTTGTTTTCAATTACGACCTGCCGTACGACGCGGAGGATTACGTGCATCGCATCGGCCGCACGGGACGGGCCGGTCGCAGCGGACGCGCCATTTCCTTCGCCTCCGGCCGCGAGGTGTTTCAAATTCGAAACATCGAACGCTTCACCAACATGCGCATCCAGCGCGGACGCATTCCGACGCTCACCGAAGTGGAAGAGGCGCGCGCCAATGTGTTTCTGGACAAAGTGCGGGCCACCTTGCGCAGTGAGGAGTTCAAAAAGAACGAGCATCTGGTTGAGGTTTTGTTGGAGGAGGGATTCGTTTCCACGGACATCGCGTCGGCTTTGATTCATTTATTGCAGAGCGGCGAAGCAGCTGCCGCGAAACCCGCCGCCGAAGAATACAACCGGCCCGAACGCGGCGACCGTGGCGGCTATCGGGACGGCGGACGGGATGATCGCTACGGTCGGCGCGACGAACGTGGAGATCGACGTTCCCGGTTCAACGATCGCGGTGATGAACGGGCAGACACAAGGCCGGTCCATGTGCGCGGTGAAATCAAGGAACGCCGGCCGGCCCGGGATCTGGAACGGCGCGAGCCGCAGCCCAAATTGCAGAATGCTCCCGCGGTGAAGCAGGTCCAAGCAGAGGTTTCAGCGCCGCCCCCCCAATCCGGCGAAGTTGCGGCGCCGAAAGTGGAGCCTCAGAAGCCAGCCGCGGAGCCCGTGAAAACCGCGCCGGCGGAAAAGACCTATTCCGATGAAGAGATTCTCGCCTCCATAAAGACACCGGAGCCAAAGCCGAAACCGGCGCAGCCGTCGCAATCGGAGAAGCCGGCGAAGAAAGCCAGCCGCGCAACACCGGCCCATCAGACGCGGCTGTGGATCAGCATTGGCGAAGACAAAGACGTGAAGCCGATTGACATTGTGAACGCAATCTCTGGCGAGACGGGATTGCCGGGCAAAGTGGTGGGCACCGTGGACATCCGTGAACGGCATCTTTTCGCCGACGTGAATTCCGAGCACGCGAACAGCATCATCGCGAAACTGAATCGCGCGACGATCAAGGGACACAAAGTCAAAGCGAAGATCGCGTGAGCGAGGGTGCCGGCAAATCCGTGGAGCGGTTGTTTCCGTTCGTCCTGCGATCGCGCATCTTGATTGTCGGCCGCGACACGCTGATTCGGAGCAAGGGGCGCCTGCACTTTGTTTTGATCACCACGGACCTTTCCGAGAACAGCTGCGAGGAAATTCTGCGCGACTTTTCGCATTACCCGGTGGTGCGGCATTTCTCGTCGGACGATCTCGAGAAACATTTCGGAGTGAAAGGAACGAAGGTGGTGGGCTTTCAGAAGAGCGGCCTGGCGCAATCGATTTACGCCGAACTGAAAGCGCACCGATTGAACGCCCCGAAATAGCGTCGCCACCGGAGCGCGGCCGGATCAAGCGCGAGGTTTGCGGACCGGGCGAGGCGTTCCGCGAGCACCGCGGTTTCGAACGCCGGATGCGCCGCGGCGGTGTGTGGCGCCTTGATCCCCGCGCGCAGCCTCTCGTCTTTAAAATCCGCGCGTGGTAATTTCCCGCCCATGTCATCCGCCACGCTCGTTTGGTTCCGGCTCGATCTGCGGCTCGCGGATAATCCCGCGCTTTCCGCCGCGATCGATCGCGGTGCGGTGATTCCCGTTTTCATCTGGTCGCCTGACGAAGAGACACCTTGGCAGCCCGGAGCCGCATCACGCTGGTGGCTGCATCAGTCGCTGAGTTCGTTGCAGGCTTCATTTCGAAAACTTGGTTCAGAGTTGATCGTCCGTCAGGGTCCTGCCCTGGAGATGCTGGAGGAGTTGCTGCGCGAAACATCGGCCAGCGGCGTGTTTTGGAATCGGCGCTACGAACCGGCATTGATCGCGCGTGACGCGAGGATCAAGGAAGTGCTGGCGCGCGCGGGATACGAAGTGAAGAGCTTCAGCTCTGCGCTGCTGCACGAGCCGTGGACGATCGAGAACTCCAGCCGAAAACCGTTCCAGGTTTTCACACCGTTTTTTCGGCACTGGGTAGCGAAGGCGAATCCGTCCGCGCTGCTTCCGGCTCCGAAATTTCTGCCACCGCCAGCCGCCTGGCCGGGATCGCTTCAGCTGGATCAGCTCGAACTGGAGCCAAAGCGGGATTGGGCGGATGAATTTCGCTCCGTCTGGCAGCCGGGCGAACGCGGCGCATCGGAGGCGCTGAAGCGTTTTCTGAACGGGGAGTTTTCGAACTACGATTCAGCGCGAAATCGCCCCGACCGCGTCGGCACGTCGCGTCTTTCGCCCCACCTGCACTTTGGCGAAATCAGTCCAGGCCAGATTTGGCACGGCGTGGCGAAGGCTCTCCGGGCTGGAAACGCTGCGGCGCGGAATGCAGCCCCGTTTTCCCAATCGCAGTTCATCAAGGAAGTGGCCTGGCGCGAGTTCGCGCATCATTTGTTGTATCATTTTCCCACGACGCCGGGCGAACCGCTTCGCACCGAGTTCAATAAATTCAAGTGGAGGAACCATCCCGACTGGCTTGATGCGTGGCAGCGAGGCCGCACCGGTTATCCAATCGTTGACGCGGGAATGCGCGAGCTCTGGGCAACCGGCTGGATGCACAATCGGGTGCGCATGATCGCGGCGAGTTTTCTCGTGAAGGATTTGCTCATTTCCTGGCAGGAGGGTGCGCGCTGGTTCTGGGATACGCTCGTTGATGCCGATCTCGCGCAGAACACGCTCGGCTGGCAGTGGACTGCGGGCTGCGGTGCCGATGCGGCTCCATTCTTCCGCATCTTCAATCCCGTTTTGCAGGGCGCGAAGTTTGATCCTGAAGGAACCTACGTTCGGCGCTGGTGTCCGGAACTGGCAAAGCTTCCGGCGAAGTGGATTCATCAGCCGCACGCCGCGCCAGCCGACGTGTTGCGCCAGGCGGGCGTGGAATTGGGTGTCAATTATCCCAATCCAATCGTCAGCCATGCGATTGCCAGGGAAGTGGCGCTGGAGGCTTATTCGAAGTTGAAGGAATGAGACTGATTCGTTCCCGCAATTGCCCTCTCGT
>CAMLLE010000022.1 GCA_946480555.1 uncultured Verrucomicrobia subdivision 3 bacterium | reverse complement strand
TTCCGCTTCGTAAACCACACCCATGCCGCCTTCGAAAATCTTGCGGACAATGTCGTAGCGAAACTCGTTTTGAATCGTGAAGAGGGCCACCGGGCGATGTTTGCCAAACCGGTTTTCAAGTCAAGCACGCGCTTGCGGAGCAAATGCGCACGTACGTGATTGAAACTGGTCCTTCTTCTCGTAATCGTCCTCGTCCTCGTCGTCGTCCTCGAGAACGCCAGACAATCGAGAACGAGGAGGAGGACGAGGACAGGGCGGGAAGGACCATCGCAGGCAGGGTCTGGCGCCGCGGAGTTTTCCGTCGTCAGGGAGTGATGCTTCACGCGCGAGCTGAGAAAAGCCGAATGAATTACGCTCAACGCAAGGTGTAGATCGATGCGGAAAACATTGGGAATTGTTTCTACTTTCTGCTTGCGCGGCTTTTAGCGGGGGCTTTAATACGAGCCAAGTCTAACGACTTTTCCGGTCAACGAGCACTTAAACGCAACGCACAAACAACGCAAACACTATGGCTAAATCACTCTCCAAGTCACAGATCGCTTCCACGCTTTCTGAAAAAGTTGGGATTACCAAGAAGCAGTCGGTGCAGTACCTCGATGAACTGGCTGCGCTCGCTTACAAGAACGCGAAGAACACCTTCACCCTCCCGGGCCTCGGCAAATTGAAACTGAAGAATCGCGCCGCCCGCACCGGCCGCAATCCCGCCACCGGCGCCACGATCCAGATCCCGGCCAAGCGCGTGGTGAAGTTCCAGGTCGCCAAAGCCGCCAAGGACGCGATCCTCGGCGCGAAGTGAACCGCTGAAAAATCTCACAGGCGCTCTGCATCCCGGAGCGCCTTTTTTGTTGCTGATGAAGATTGCTGTTGTTGGTTGCGGTGCCCTTGGAAGCTACTACGGCGCGAAGCTGGCCCATGCCGGGCACGACGTTCATTTCCTGCTGCGATCCGATTACGATGCGGTGCGCCGGCATGGCGTTTTCATTGAAAGTCCGCAAGGAAACTTCAACGTCCGCCCGCATTGCGCGCGCACGCCGGCTGAAATCGGCGAAAGCGAACTGGTGATCATCGGCTTGAAAACCACGGCGAATCACCAGTTCCCGGTGCTATTGCCGCGGTTGGTGGGACCGAAGACGGCGGTGCTCACGCTGCAGAACGGTTTGGGCAACGAGGAGCAACTTGCGGCTTTGTTTCCGGCAGAGCAGATACTTGGCGGGTTGTGCTTCGTGTGTCTGAACCGGATTGAGCCGGGCGTTGTGCGGCACATGGATCATGGAATGATCATGCTCGGCGAATTTAAACGCTGGCCGGAGCCGCGCACCCATGACGTTGCCTCGATGTTTCGTCACGCCGGTGTGGTGTGCAAAGTCACGGACAACCTCGCGCAAGCGCATTGGGAAAAACTGGTGTGGAATATTCCATTCAACGGCCTGGGCGTCGCCAGTGCGGCGGGATTCAACGCGCTCGCGGCGGAGCGCGCACCGGCGATTCAATCCGTCGCCCCGTGTCTGACGACTGACAGGCTGCTGGCTGATCCGGGTTGGGAACAGCTCGTGCGTGAACTGATGCTGGAAGTGATTTACGCGGCGAACGCCCTGGGCTTTGCCCTGCCCGAGGCTCTGGCGGAGAAACAGATCGAACGCACCCGGACGATGGGCGCCTACAAAGCCTCGACTTTGGTCGATTTCGAACGCGGCCAGCCGCTCGAATTGGAGAGTTTGTTTCGTGAACCGTTGCGCCAGGCGAAAGCGGCAGGAGTTGGAACGCCTCGATTGGAGCGGTTGGCGGAGGTCCTGGAAAAGCTGGCGGCGAACTCCGGGCAGTCGTCTTGACGCGATTCACCAAATGGCTGCCGCAGCTATCGAGTCATCTGATAGGCGATCCAGCAGCCATGAATCACGGCAATTACCAGCAGGCTGATGCCGGAGACATGTTCCATCCGCAGCAGGGTTTTTTCGCTGAATCGTCCGTGGCCGCGCGATGAGCTGAAACTCAGGACAAAGAACCAGAAACCCGTTCCCAAGGCCACGCCGCCCACGCAAGCCAGCTTTCCGGACCAGTCGGGCCGGACCCATTCGCGCGAGATGAAGTTCGCCGCAAGAATGATCCAGAAGACCAGCACACCGACGTTTGCCAGCACGCGCACAAAGCCGGTCATGAATGCCGAATGCGGATGCAATTTCTCTTCGATCCGAATCTCAATCTTATCCACCAGCGGCCCGAGATCGACCGGCGCCGACACGGACTTGGCCCGCAGAAACTTGATTCCAAGAAAGAGCATGAAGACGAAACTGGAAACTTCCATTGCCGCCTTCACAATGCCGTTGGTGAAGAAGGAGGCAAAACCGGTGAAAGCAATGAAGCAGTAGATGACTTCCATCATCGTCGCGCCGGCGCTGATCAAGAGCGCCCATTTGAAACCGCGGCGGGCACCTTCATTGATGATGGTGAGATTGACCGGGCCGACGGGAATGGACAGCAGGAGGCCGCTGATGAAGCCGGTGAGGCTTGCGCGCAGGATGTCTGCAAATTCCAGCATGCCGCTCAGCTTCGACGCTCGTCCGCTTCGCCGTTTCCGTTCTCCTCGTCCTCTTCTTCAATCTCATGGCGGATGCGGCGCGAGATGCGGGGCCGGATGAAGCCATAAATCAGATAGGCGGTGAACAGGGCGGGCAACACGTAGTAAAGAATCTTCTCGCGCAGCACGAGGATGAAGCCAAGGATCATCGCCGCGACGATGGCCTTCAGGAAGGTGCTGCTCGAACGCAAGCCCAGGGACTTGAAGCTCGGATACTTCACCGTGCTCACCATCATCGCAGAGAGAAACAGCAGCACCGCCACGAGGACGTATTTGTAATTTCCGAGACTGCGTTCGTTTTCGTTCAGTTGAATGATCAGCAGCGTGAGCGATGCAACCAGGCCTGCCGCGGAGGGAATCGGAAACCCGAGAAATTCTTTGCTGCCGCCCCCGCCCGACATCGTCGCCAGGCAATTGAATCGCGCGAGACGAAACGCACCGCACAACAGGTAGATGGAGGCGATGAACCAGCCCCATTCGGGATGATCACCGAACGGCGGACCCTGGAACACATCGGCCAGCACGACGCGGTGGACGAGAAATGCGGGCGCGACGCCGAATGAGACCAGGTCCGCCAGCGAATCGAATTCCCGTCCGAACGGGCTCTCAACCCCACCCATGCGCGCCACACGCCCGTCAAAAAGATCAAAGATGCACGCGGCGAGAATGAACAGGAGCGCCTGCTGGATTTTGACGAAGTCCGTGGGGAGATTGGCTTCGACAATCTTCGTCAGTGCGACGAAACCGCAGAAGAGGTTTCCCGCCGTCAGCAGATTCGGCAGGAAGTAAATCTTCAGCTTGCCTTCAACTCCTTCGCTGGGTGGCTTGGAATCTGGCGCGGCCATGAGACGTTCCTTGGTTAATCGATCGTGGCAAGTATTGTTTCGCCGCCGACTACGCGGTCGCCAAGCTTCACGTTGATCTTCGCGGAAAGCGGCAGGTAAACGTCGCAGCGGGAACCGAACTGGATCAGGCTGATGCGCTCGCCGCGCTTCACCTCGTCGCCGGTGTCGATCCACGGCACAATGCGGCGGGCGATGACACCGGTGATCAGGCGGAGTCCGACCTTCACATCCGCGGGTTCAGTGCATTCAAATCCGATCAGCACATTTTCGTTGCACGTGGCGCATTCGGTTTTCATGGCGTTCATGAAGGCGCCTTCCGTGTATTTCATGTAAGCGACTTTTCCGCTCACCGGCGCGTTCTGAACATGGACATCAACGACGGAAAGGAAGATTGAGATGCGCTGGCATTCGCCTCCCATGAATCTGGCTTCGGTGGTGGTGTCGATCACATCCACTTTGCCGTGCGCAGGCGACACGACCAGATTTGAACCGGCTGGCACGCGGGGATTCGGATCGCGAAAGAAGTAGAGAACGAAGACTGCGAACACGAGCCATACGACGAAGACGAAGATGGAAATCGTCACCATCGCCGCGCCAACGACGGTGGCGAGAAATCCGATCAGTGGAACCAACGCAACGAGGATGAGCGTGACGATGAGCATCCGCCACGCGGCTTTCCTCGCTTTTCCCGAATGTTTCATCCGTGCAAAGTAAGGTGTGAACTCCCGAGGTCAAAGCGGAAAGTTCCCGCAGTGCGGGCGCAACCGGCGAATCGGCGGTTCGAACCTGCAACATTCAATGCTCGGCCGTCGGGGTTGGGTTGGCGATCGGCATTTCGACCGAAAGTCACGGGTCACGTCTCTTCCGCGCTTTCACCGCGCGGTGGCCCCGGGCCAGGCGATCCCACCTTGAACCTCGGGAGTTGAATGTTCGCTGGTGAGTGTTCATGGCAGAACCGCTGTCGTTTTCGCCCGGACCTCCGCGCTCGGAGAGAGTCGCGGCCTGTCGTTTCGTGACGGTGCGTTTCGCGCAGGAAACAAAAAGGCCCGGGCATATGCCCGGGCCTTCGTGCGGTTTGGAAAATCTCTCAGTGATTGTGTCCGGTGTGATCACCCTCGGCGTGATTGTGTCCTTCGTGGCCCGTTGCCGCGGCGGCCGGTTTGGCCGCCTTGAGCTTCTCGTCGAGAATCTGGATGTTCGCTTCCTTCTCAACCTTCGCGAGGTAATCCGGCAGCTGCTTCTGAATTGCTTGCGTGGTGAGGAATTCCTTCACGTCGTCTTTCACCTCGGCGAGTTCAATCTTCTTCGCCGGTATTTTCTCCAGCGTCTTGATGATGTGATACCCGTAGCGGGTGGTGACGAGGTCGCTGATTTGATTGGTCGTCATGGAGAACGCCGCAGATTCAAACTCCGGCACCATCTGGCCGCGCGGGAAGGTGTATTCGCCGCCTTTGTCCTTGGAGCCGGGATCTTCCGAGTATTCCTTCGCGAGCTTCGCGAAATCCTCGCCCGCTTTGGCGCGCTTCAGAACGTCGTCCGCAATCTTCTTCTTCGCCGCCTTTTGCTCATCAGAGAGATCGGTTTGCGAGTTCATGTCCATGGTGCCGATGAGCACATGCGCGGCGCGGACCATTTCCGGTTTCTCGAAGCGGCCGGGATTCTCGTCGTAGAACTTTTTGATGTCTTCGTCGGAAACTTCCACTTTCAAATCGCGCTTCAGCACGGCTTCAGCGGTGAGTTCCTCCGTCATCTTGGATTTCAGCTGGGCTTCATCCAGGCCAATAGTCTTGAGACGGGCATTGAAGACCTCGTCAGAGCCGGCTTGTTCCCTCAGATCTTTGATGCGCTTTTCAGCGGCCTCTTTCCCAGCCTGCTTTTCGGCTTCAGTCGAGCGGCCGTTCAGGACTTGCACCTGGATCATGCGGTTCAGAATCTGCCCTTCCATCATCGTGAGCTGCTCGGCCGGAATGGATTGCCCTCGCGCAGCAGCGGCGGTCTTGATGCCGATCATGGCTTCGTCAAGTTGCGAGCGGGTGATCGAAATTCCGTTTGTCGCCGTGGCAACCACCGCATTGGCGAACAGCTCGCTCACAGGGCGGGCGTTTGTCGTCCCGTCTGCGGCCACGGCGTTGACCAGGGGCACGGCCGCGCAGAGCAGAGCGAGAGATTTGGACATTGATTTCATAAAAAGTTCGTCAGTTTAACACACAACTACAGTTTCACTACCATGACATTGCTGATGTCCGGATCTTTTCGAATTTCGTCCAGGAACTCAGCAGGTGGGACGCTATCCAAATTCAATGCGGTCAGGGCAAATCCGCCCGCAGTATCCCGGGTGAGGCTCATGCTGGCAATGTTTACGTTGTATTTCGCCAGCAACGTGCCGATGTAACCCACGATTCCAGGCCGGTCTTTGTTATTCATCAAGAATACCACACCCGACGGAACAATCTCCGTCGGCTGGCTGAAGACGCGTACGATGCGCGGATTGTCCGGTGAACCGAAGAACGTGCCGCCTGCGGAAACCTGCTTGTTGCCGCCGCTGAACACCTGCACATGCAACCATTCGTTGAAGGTCACCGGTTCGCTGGAACGTTTTTCTTCAACTGCCACGCCCAACGTAGATGCGACACTCCGGACGTTGATGTTGTTCAAATCCTTCACCGACGCCCTCGAAAGAAATCCCTGGAGAATGGCGCGAGTGATCGGGTCGATGTTCGGCAAATCCTTGGCCTTGCCACCGTAAGTGATGTGCAGCGTGTCCACCTGCGCCGGCGCGAGCTGCGCGAGGAGTTTGCCCAGCTTCTCGCCGAGCGTGAGGTAAGGCTTCACCTGCTCGTAAGTCTTCGCATCAAGGTAGGGCAGGTTGATCGAGTTGCGCACTTCGCCCGTGAGCAGATAACCCGCAACCACTTCGGCGACTTCAATGCCGCATTTTTCCTGCGCCTCGTTGGTGCTGGCGCCGAGGTGCGGGGTGAGAATGATATTCGCGTGCTTGCGAAACGGATGATCGGCCGGAAGTGGTTCGACGTGGAAAACATCCAGCGCGGCACCTGCGACTTTGCCCGATTCCAACGCGGCGAGCAGATCTTCATCGACGATGATTTCGCCGCGCGCGCAGTTCACGATGTTCACCTTCGGCTTCATTTTCGCAAAGGCGGCGGCGTTCAACATGCCTTTCGTTTGATCTGTCACGGGCATGTGAACAGAAATGAAATCCGCGTCGCGATACACGGCGTCGAGTTCGTTCACCAGCTCAACGCCCATGGCTTTGGCGCGCGCTTCGGTAAGGAACGGATCGTAGGCCAGCACGCGCATGCCGAACGCGATCGCGCGTTTGGCGACTTCGCCGCCGATGCGCCCCATGCCAAGCACGCCGAGCGTTTTGCCCATCAGTTCGACACCTTGATACAACTTGCGATCCCATTTTCCGGCGATCATCGAGGCATGCGCCTGCGGGACTTTGCGAGCGAGGCTCAGGATCATGGTGAAGCTCAGCTCGGCGGTCGTGACGGTGTTTCCGCCCGGGGTGTTCATCACCACGACACCGCGTTGCGTGGCGGCTTCGACATCGATGTTGTCCACGCCCACGCCCGCGCGCCCTACGACGCGCAATTGCGGCGCGGCTTCCATGATTTTCTTCGTCACCTTCGTTTCGGACCGGACGAGCATCGCGGAGACATCGGAGACCAGCGGGATCAGTTCTGCTTCGGACAGGCGCTTGGGCAGAACGGTGACCTGGAACTCAGGACGTTGTTGCAGCAGGGCAATGCCTTTGGGTGAGATCGGGTCGCAAACGAGAACTTTCATAAAATGAGCCGCGAGGATAAGGAATGAGGGGAAAACGTCAAATGCTTCGGGGGATCAGAAATGATGAGGGAGAACATTCAACAATGAACATTCAACGCTCAACATCCGGGGAGGCGGATTGGGAATGTCCGGGTGTTCTTCGGCTGAAATGAGCTGCGGCAGCAGCGGCAGAGAGTAGCCCATGGCGTGAGCCATGGGTCAGTGGTCAGGAAGTCGAGCTGCGGAGCAGCGAAAGATGCATTTCAGTTCTGCCGCCCCGCTGAGGCTTGTCAAAATGCTGCTTTTCTCCCATGGCTTTCGCCATGGGCTACTGGCTTTCGCTGCTCCGCAGCTGAGAGGCGGCGAAAGGGCTGAACGTTGAGAGTTGAATGTTCCTTCCCCACTACCGCCGTCCTTCTCTTGGATCCCACAAATCCTGAAACACCGGTTCGCTCTGACGCTCTTCCTTCGTGTTCTCTTCCTTGAAGGCGGAGCGCAGCAGCCAATGCCGTTTCAAGCCTTGGACCAGGTTGTCCGCATCCACGATCGCCTTGGAAATCTGGCTTACGATGTTGGTGTTCTGCTGCACCTGCGTGTTCAGATTGCTGGTGATGCCCACCAGGCTCAGCAGGGAATCGTTCAAGCTGCGCGCCAGCACGCCGATGTTTGTGTTCGCGGTGTTCAGCGTGGAGTCGGCTTCGCCGAGTACGGAATTCAACTGGCTGTTGATGTTCGTCGGAATCAGCCAGTCGCCCAGGGAACCGGGCTGATCCAAATTCGCCGTGATCGTGGCGAGATTGCTGACGGCGGGTCGTGCGGCGATGGCCACCTCGGTGAGATGCGACATCAACACGGCGGAATTCGACAGCACGGCGGTCAGCTGATTCGTCAGGTTCAAAATGTTGGGCAGGGCTTCTTCCACCTGGTTTGCGACCGCTTCCAAACGTTCGTTCAACGCTGGCGCTTCGTCCGGATCGAGCCAATAGACCGCGGTCAAGTTGGTGTAGAACATGGCGCGATTTGCTTCCGCGAGTTGCTTCAGCTCATAGCCGACGAGCCATTCAAACTTTGCGCTGTTCGTCTGCGCCAGCCCAGGATTGCTGCGTTGCAGGTCCGCGATTTTTGCCGGGCGCGCCTGCCGGATAACCTCGGACCGCAGCATCGCCACGGCGACGCGGTTTGAATCCTCGGTAATGGTCGGCACGCCGCTCTTGCCCTTGGTGATCTCCAGGAAACGGTTCCCCAAGAAGTCCGATGACACCTTTACCTTTGAATCATCCCAAATGTAGCCGTAGTGGGGTTTCAGCACCTGAAAGTACACGGTGACGCCGTAGTAATCATCCGGCGCATTCGGCACGATGCGCGTGATCTGACCGACGGGCTTTCCCATCAACATCACGTCGTTGCCTTCCTTAAGTCCGGCGGCGTTGTTCAGGCCGGTCTCATAAATGAACTTGGGCGTGAACCAGCCTTTGCGCTCGGCGATGTTGTAAAGATAGTAGCCAAATCCGAACAATAGCAGCGCGGTGGCAATGATCACGAACCAGCCGACAGCGCGTTCCATCCGGCTGAGTCGCGTGCGGAGTTGCGGGGTTAAATCCTGGAGAGCCATAGGTTAAAAGGTTGGGAACATTCAACGTTCAACAAGGAACGCTCGACATTCATGCACAAAGGAGCGCCCGCCGCTCGCCCGCGCGAAACAAATTCGACTCGTGCCGAACGGACGGGCTTTCCGTGCTGTTGAACTGGAATCATCTCGATCATCAAATGGTCGCGTGCCCAGGCAGGATGAATTCCCGGACGTAATCATCTTCGCTCGCATGCGCCACTTCCCACGGTCCCAGCACCATCAAATGCTTTTCCTTCAGCACGCCGACACGATTCGCCATGTTGGCCCAAGGCCGCAGATCGTCAGTAGTTGCAACGAGTGTGATGGGCTTGCCGCCAAACCATTCATGGCCGCGCGCGAGCTGCCCGAGGAAACCCAGCCACCAGCTCCGATGCCTCAGATCCATTCCACCGAGCGGATTATCCACCAGCAACACTTCCGGCCGCAGCATCAGCGCACGCGCCAATCCCGCCCGCTGCTGCCAGTTCCGGCCGATCGCTCCGGGCGTGTTGTTTGCGAACTCTGTCAGACCACAGAACTTCAGCATCCGCTCGACCTCCGGTGCCGCTTCCGCCGTCGTGAGGTTTTCATGATAACGCAGCGGCAACGCGATGTTCTCCGCCACGGTCAGGTGATTCAGCAATTGGCCGCCGTCGAAAACCATGCCCAGTTTCAGCCGTTCTTGCAGCCGGTTTTCGTCAAAGATGGGCATGCGCTGGCCGTTGAATTCATAAGTGCCTTCGATCGGCGCCATCAATCCCGCCGCCAGGAACATCAGGTCCGTTTTGCCGGAACCCTGGAGTCCGCCAATCACCCAGAATTCACCGCGCACGACTGACCAGTTCACGTCCTGCAACACGACGTGCCGCAGGTCGCGCATCGCGCCCACGGTGACGCCGCGCATCTCGATCAACGGTGCTGGATTGGCTGGCGGCGGGTTCATCCGATGGTGAGGTAAATCACGATGAACATCGCATCGAGCAGCACGCAAGCGATGACGCTTTGTGCAACGGCGCGAACGGTGGCAAACGAAACTTCCTCCAGTCGCAGCGGCTGGGCGAGTCCGTGATAACAGGTGACCAGCGAAATGATGACGCCGAACAGCAGCGTCTTGAGCGCGAGCAGTGCAAAGTCCATCACCGTCAGGGCGCCAGCCAGTTGCCGGAAATAATCGCCCGGCCGCAGCGGCACGTCCTGCAAGAACGCCCAGAGATAACCGCTGACCAGCGAACCGAGGATCAAATACACCGTCAGCGCAAACATCCCAAAGGCCATTCCGATCACGCGGGGGACGACGAAATAGTGAACGGGATCGATCCCCAAGGCCTCGAGCGCTTCCACCTCGCCCGTGGCGCGCGCGGTGCCGAGTTCGATCACGTTTGCTGCGCCCACGCGCGACAGGACGAGCAAGGCGGCAATCAACGGCCCCAATTCGCGCACCACCACGATCACCATCACCGTTCCCAGATAATTGATCGCGCCGAACCGCGTCGCCCAGGAAACCGTCTGCCCGATCACCACCAATCCGAGCGCCAGCGCCAGGAACAGGAACATCGGCAGCAATTTCAGTCCGGATCGCGCGACTTGTTGCGTCACCAGCGGACGCACGACACAGTGCGCCACGTTGAATTTCTTGAGAATGACGCCCAGCGTGATTAGCGAAAACGCGCCGAGGCCCTGGATGGTGAGCAGGAAGCGGAAGAGTTTTCGGCCGAGGTAATTTGTGTACGAACGTGGCAATGGATGACGCAAAATGAAACGCGTGTCTGGCGATTCTAACGTGCTGGCGTTGCCTTTCTGCACGGCGGCAAACTAAGTGGCAGCTTCGGAAGATTCAACAGGAACGTTCCCCCGGCTGGCGGTCCTGCCCATGAACCAAAATGGGAACATTCACAACTGGACGTTCCACTCCCAAGGTTCAATGCGGGTTGCCTGGCCCGGGCAACCCCGCGCTGAAAGTGCGGCGGAGGCGCGATCTGAAACCTCTGCGTCTAATCGCTCGAGCTACGTGTCTGCCGCATCGTTGATCGCTCTAATCCAGATGGAAAATCCCGTGGCGCAGTGCGCTGACGACTGCTTCGGTTCGGTCCTTGACGCCGAGCTTGAGGAATAGTCCTTTCAGACGGAACTTCACAGCGGCTTCGCTGACGCTGAGGATATCGCCAATTTCCTTGTTGCTGCGGCCTTTCACGAGCAGTTCCAGGACTTCCATTTCGCGGCGCGTCAGTTCCTCGCGCTTCATCCGTTCGGCCAGCCTGCCCGCGACATTCTTCGGCAATTGCGGTTCGCCGGCGTGGACCATGCGAATCATGTTCAACACTTCTTCGTCTGACATGTCCTTGAGAAGATACGACTGCGCTCCGGCCTGCATGGCGCGATAAACGTCCTCGTCCGTGTCGTAGGTGGTAATCACAACGAAGCGCGCGTTCGGAAATTCCTTTCGGATCGTCATGATGGCTTCAACGCCGCTGATGCCCGGCAATCGCAGGTCCATCAAGACCACGTCCGGCTGATGCTGGCGGTAGAGCGGGATGGCTTCGTCGCCGCTTCCGGTTTGGGCGATCACCAGCATTCCCGGTTCGCTTTCCAGCAGGGAAACGAGCCCGCGGCGGAACGCGGAATGATCGTCCACCACCATCAGTCGAATGTTGGCTTTCGTTTTCATCGGCGTTGCTCTGGCAATTTCATTTCGCGGCGGTTCAGCCGAACAGCGGCAGGACCAGCGTGACCTGCGTTCCTTCATTGGGTTCGCTCGTGATGGAGAACTCCGCATGGCTTTGCGCCGCGCGTTCGCGCATTCCCTTCAATCCAAAACCGCCTTCGCTCGGCGGCGGAGAATTGACGTCGAACCCCTTGCCGTCGTCGGAAACCGTCAGCCGCAACTGACGATCCTCGAAATCCAGCGTCACCAAAATATTCTGCGCGCCGGAGTACCTGGCCGCGTTGGTGATCGCTTCCTGGCCGATGCGCAACAGGTTGTTTTCCGTCATCGGCGGCAGTCGTCGCATCCGTCCTCTGACACGCAATTCACCCTTCATTGCCGTGTCTTCGGTCAGGTTTCGCAGAATATCGCCCAAGGCCGTGGAGAGATCGCCGGTTTCCAGAACCTGTGAGCGCACGTTCCAGATGGCGTTGCGGGCTTCGACCATTTTTTCGCGGACGAGCGTGCGCGTGATCTCCAGCAGTTCGCGGGATTTTGTTCCGGGCGACAAATGCCGTTTGAGCACTTCCAATTGCATGGAGATGGCGCTCAAGCCTTGCGCGAGCGTGTCGTGGAGTTCACGCGCCATCCGATTGCGCTCGTTCCAGACCGCGGCGAACTCCGCTTCCGATTTCATCCGTTCCAACGCCTCCTGGCGCAGTTTCCGGCGGCTGATCCAGATCACCACCGCCACCAGCAACAGCAAGGCGGCGGCGATGCCGCCGGACAGCCACGCGACGCGTTCGGCGTTCCACCAGGGAGGAGGCTGGAGGATCGTGATGTCCGCTGGCGACCGAAGCAAAATTTGAAACGATTTGGGCTCCCACGTGCCGGGCCGGTTGGGAACGGCGGGCAGACCGATGAGGCACACGCCGGCGACGCGAACCCGCGAACCGGGCAGCCAGTCGCGAGAGGGTGAAACGGCATTGGTCTCCCGCACAAACGCCGGAAATTCCGTCGCGCCATCGGACAATTGCAGCCGGCAGCCGCCCGGCGCCGACCACCGTTCCAGAATGACGGCTTCGCATTCCACCAGATCCGAATTGTGTTCGAGCGCGTCGGCGGCTTTGGCGAGTTGAACCGGCGACTGGAACCGAACCTTGCCCGTGCGGCGAAACACCGCATCCTCAATGGCAGGCCCATAGTCGCCGCGCTTCAAAAAGCCGAACACATCCACTTCCTCCCCGACCTCTGGCAATTCCTTTTCATCGCACAAAATGTGCATTCCACGGTCCGGTTCGCTCATCCAGAAACCTTCGCCAGGCTGTGAATGGGTGACGACGCCGCGAATGCGCAGGCGATGGGCATAAGTCTGGTTCGCTGTGAACTGCAACAGGCTTTCCATCCGGCGCACGGGAAGCGACAGCAGATTCGTCGGGCCGGCTTCGATCACCTCGATGCGCTCGCCTTGAGGGACCGTTAAATAGGGACGGATCAACTGGCGTTTCGTGTTGAACAGATAAAAACACACGCCGCACATCCGGACGGTGGAATCCACGGCAACGACGCCTTGCATGTTCACCAGAATTCGTCCGCCGCCATTGTCCAGTTTCACCTCGCAATGCCCATCGCTTCCCTGCGCCCCGAC
>CAMLLE010000021.1 GCA_946480555.1 uncultured Verrucomicrobia subdivision 3 bacterium | reverse complement strand
ATGCGCGCCGCCTCGCTGCCCAGCTTGCGCGCGGCATCGAACAACACTTCTTCCTGTTCCTGTGAATGCGTCGTCACTTCAGCCATGGAGTTGGAGGTTCAACTTCGAACTGCTGGAGGTATTATTGCTGACTTTTGATGCACTGAAAAATCCAGGCCTTTGCGTAGGCCCACTGCCGTTCGACCGTTCGTTCCGTGACGCCCAGGCTTTCCGCCACTTCCTGATTCGTGAGACCGGCGAAGAATTTCATGACCACGATCCTGGCTCTTTCTGGATTCTCCGCTTGCAGCTTCTCCAGCGCTTCATCGATCAGCAGAATTTTTTCGTCCGGCGTCGCTTCCGCCAGTTCGATGGAATCGATGTCAAGTCGCGCCATGCCGCCGCCTCGCTTGAGGCGGGACTTCCTCCGCGCATTCTCGATGAGGATGCGCCGCATCGCCTCGGCCGCGGCGCCAAAAAAATGCGCGCGTCCGTTCCAGGAATGCGTGCCGTCATTGACGAGCCGCAGCCAGGCTTCATGCACGAGCGCGGTGGGCTGCAAAGTCTGACCGGCGGCTTCGTGCGCCATGCGAGACGCGGCAAGCTTCCGCAGTTCCTCGTAAACCAATGGCAATAGCTCCTCCGCGGCCTTCCCCTCGCCCCGGCCGATCGCCTGCAGTACCTGGGTGATGTCGCTCATGAACGCGTGTCGTCGAGATTGAGAGTAGCGAAGCCACCGATTTGGCCAACGCGAAAGTACGCGAAGCAAGCTTCAGTCGGATGCCATCCTGCTCATCCTCGTCCTCGAAGATCCGAAACAATTGAGAACGAGAACGAAATTGAATCCACCTGTTTCAGGTCAGAATTTCAGAAACGCTCGACCAGCCTCTGAAGCTTAAACGTTGGAGACCGCGAATTGCACGTTACGTCCCACCATAAAGCCGCGCGATCTCCAGCAGAATCCTCTCAAGCTCACCGTAATATTCCTCCTCCGCCATCGTCTTCTTGCGTTCACGCAACACGGTGATTTCGCGTTCCAGTTCATCACGCCGCGCCCGTTGCTGC
This sequence comes from uncultured Verrucomicrobia subdivision 3 bacterium, assembly GCA_946480555.1. The sequence goes on along the minus strand of CAMLLE010000021.1, from coordinate 12,216 downwards.
GGGTTCAGCTCCAGTTCTTCCGCGCCGCGCACCAGATTCATCTGATGCGCCCGCACGCCGTCCACGCTCTTTCCGTTCTCAGGCTTTTTCGTCGCGCGCACGCCAGTGAACCAGTCCGCCGGCGTGCCGAGTTTGTCGCCGTTGTCATCCAGCAACGCATGCTCCGTCGCCAGTCGGCCGGCTTCCTTGTAGAACTGCTCCACCTGCTTCGACGCCATCAAATACGTCTCCAGCAACGACGTCTGCCCATCTTTGTCCAGGTCAGCTGCGGGACTTGCCACGCCTTGCGCGAAGAAGTCGCCGAAGCGCGTCACGTTCAATTCATAGCCGCTGCGCGTGGCCGTGATCACCACACGTCCCGTTGCCGACAGCGCATTCAAAAACGGGCCGCTGGCCGATGCGCAATTGATCACCGCAAGCGGCCTCTGGATCGGCTTCAACGCGGCGGCCAGTTCTTCTGAAGAAACATCTGGCCCACGCAGATTGAACTTCGCGATCTTGCCATCGAATGTGCCATGTCCCACCAGCACGAGCCACAACTCGCCATTCGTCTGGGTCGCGGCATTGGTGAGGGCATTGAACAATTGCGTGCGATCGCTAAGCGGGCTGTTGGTGCTCTCGCCGATCACAGTGATTTGAAATCCGCCCTTCTCCGACGCCGCTTGCCACAATTCAGCCGAAGCGGCGAACTTGCGTCCCCATTCCTCTTCACCCGGCGCGCCGACCACGAGGATGAGAGAACGTTGCTCGTTGGTTTGGGAAAATGCGGAAACAGCGCCCAGCAATATCACGGCAATCCAAACCGCCACGACCTGCAGCCAGGACGGTTGCGCCACGGGAATGCGCATCGAAGTTCTCACGGCCATCCTTTCCAGCGGCGCAATCCCCATTCGCCGACAAAACACGCCAGCGCGAATAGCAGCACTTCCGGCCGATGCCACAGCGGCGCACTCATCGCTTCCATCACAGGCGCGCGACGCGACGGCAGTTCCTTTGTGAACCGCTCCAGGTCGTTCATGCGAATCACCTCGCCGCCAGTTCGTTTCGCCAGCGATTCCAGATAGGCGCGGTTCACCGCCAGCGAACGAAACTCCTCCGCGTCCGGTTCGGAAACCCAACCCGTCGCCGCGCGGCCAATCACATCGCCCGCGTTTCCAGTCACGGCGGCTTCGACGAAATACGCGCCTGGCTCGCGCGCAATGAACTTCGTCTCGAAAGTCCCCGGCTCGCCCGCAGCCACCTCGGCCGGCAGTTCCACAAAATCGTCGATCGTGCTGTTCGTGCCTGAACTTGATCGGAGCTGCCGGACTTTCAACGTCACCGCCGCGGCATCGAGCGGTTTGAATTCTGCGTCGCGCGCGCGCACCCGAAGTTTCACTGCCGAGGCATCGCCGGATTCCGACGGTTCGGCCGAAATGGAGATCGCCGATGGCACATCGGACACAAGCCAGCGCACCAGTTGCCGCCAGCTTTTGCCCAAGTCCTTTTGCATTTCTTCATCGCGCAAACCCCAGCGCCAGAGATCGCCCACCGTCAGCGCCGCCGCCCGGCCCAGTCCGAATCGCTGCACCACGAGCGCCGGGAACTGGTGACCTTCCGGATCGGAAACCGTCGCCAGCACGCTGGCGCCCGGCTTGATGTCCCGCACAGGATTGAAGACTTCGAACGATGGCATCGCTTCGATGCGCGAACGTTCCTCGCCTTCGGTCGGCCGCAGCCGCGTCCAGGGCTGCAGCCAGCCTTCGCGCGTCAGTGTCAGCTTCAATTGCGAGGGCAGTTCGAGTTCAATCGTGCGATCCACGTACACCGGCAGCAGCGACGCGATTGCCGTGTTTGCAAAGTTGCCTTCGCGAAAGGTCTCCGCGCCGCCCAGCATAAGGAATCCGCCGCCGCGTTCGGAAACAAACCGCTGCAGCAGGCTCATTTGGTCGCGCGTGAAGAACTCGGCTTCCACGTCGTCGAGAATCACGGCGTGATACTGGAACAACTCCTCCGCGTTTTTTGGAAAACCGCCGCGCAGTTCGAGTTCGTCCTTTGTGTTCAACCGGACGAGAACCGGCTGATCGTACTGCGCCGTCTCTTCGTCTTGCTCGTCGAACCCGCGGAACAGCGGATTGCTCGATTCGCCGGCGCGGCCCTTGAATTCAAACTTTGGTTCCCGCTTCGCCACGCGAATGAGCGATACCATCTGCACCTGCCGATCTTCCAGCATCGCGCGATTCAGGAACTTGTATTCCCAGTTCGGCCGCCCGGCGACGTAGAGCACGCGAAACGGCTGCTGGCCTCGATCCACCAGCAGCAGCCGGCGGTTGTTGATCAAGGTTGCTTCGGAGCCCGTCGCCGCGCCCGAACGTTCATTCACCGCCAGTTCATACAAGTGCATTCCCGGCTGGTCCGGCTGAACCTGGAATCGGAACGCAGCATCGGCGGAATCGCCACGCACGCGCTGTGTGGATTCGGCAATCACGTTTGAGACGGTGCTGAAGGGAATGGGCGGCTGGGATGCGCTTTGGGAAGGGTTAGGATTTTGGGAGTCGCGAGAATTTTGGGACTCACGAGAAGTTTGGGACTCGTGTAACTCGTCCCTCCGGGCCGGGGATTGCACGGCGATTTCGACCAGGCGGGCGACGATTTCTGATCCGCCCACTCCGGTTGCCTTTACGCTGGCTTGAACGGAAACGGGCGCGTCTTCAAATGCGGTCTGGCTCGCTGCCGCCTTCTCCAACGCAACATCGCGGACGTTCTGGGCTGAATCCGCAATCACCGGGTAAACGGGCGGGCCATCTTCAAGGCCGGACAATTCCACGTTTGCATCGGTGGCGTTGCCATCCGTGAACAGCAGCACGCCTGCTGCCGGCTGGCCGTGCCATTGTTCCGCCATGGTCTTCAAGGCATGCGTAAGCGCTGAGGAACGGCCATCAAAGTTCAACGATTGAAAATCGCGGGCATGCTCCAGCCGCGAATCGAACGTGTAGCGGCGAACTTGAAAACTGTCTTCCAACGCCGTCTGCCAGCGTTGACGTTCACCGGTCAACGCAGCGCGCACGCGTTCGCCGCGCGATTGGGCGGCGTCGGAATCCTTGATCTTCATGCTCTGGCTGTTGTCCGCCAGGATGCCGAACACGTTTGCGCCCGGACGCGCCTTGCGACTGATCCAAAGCGGCTCGAGCAATGCCAGCAGGAGCGCAACCGTTCCGGCCACTTTCAATCCAATGCCCAGGCTGCGAATGCCGCGTTTGGAAAAATTCCCACCACCGCCAAAAGACCACACCGCTGCCGCGGCCAGCACGGCAAGCACGATCAACGCAGGCCAGAACCAATCACGTCCGGCGAATTGGATGGAAGCGAGAAACGTCACCGGGTGTTGCCTAGCTGTTCGTAATACTGCCGCACAAGTTCAGAAAAGTTCTCCGGAACGGGATCGCGATCGAGCGGTGCAAGGCCCTGTGGATTCTCGCGACGGGCCATTTCCTGCCGCAGCCAGACGCGCACCTGCGTGAGCGGCGCGACGACGTCCTGCTTCAAGATTTGATCTGACGGTTTGCGGCCGGATTCGCGGAATTCCCGGCGCAACGCTCCCACCCGTTCCCGAACGGTGGCGAGTTCGTTGCGCAAATCCGGCTGATCCAGCGCGCGTTCGACGTCGCGCAATCGATCCGCCCAATTCACGTATTCACCGCCGGTGATTGGACCGCCCTCGCGCCGTTGAGGATCGTCCAAAGTCTGGACCAATTGCCGAAGTCTCTCGGCCCCCTCATCACCGCCGTCACGTCCGCCGTTCGCAGCACGCGAACTGTCCGAAGTCCCGGTCGTCTCACCGATCGCCGAGCTTCCAGTGCCACCGCTCGTGGTATTCTCAGCACCGCCGCTCGGGCCGCGTCGTGGTCCTCCGCGCTGCCCGCCGCCCTGGCCATTGTTCGCAACTTGCGGTTCGCCTTGCTGGTTTTCATTTCCTTCGCCCTGCCCCTGGCCCTGGCCGTTCCCGTTCTGACCCGGCTGATTTCCGCGCGCCTGTTGATTTCCCTGGCCCTGGCCTCGATTCCCTTCCCCCTCGTTCCCCTGCTGCTCCTGGCCCGCCTGCGATTCACGCGGTTCACCTTGCCCACCGCCACCGGCCGCAACTTGGGTTTCACGAGCTTCTCCACCCTGGCCCTGAGTTGTTTCGCGCGGTTCACCCTGCTGCCCTGATTGCGAAATGCGCTGTCCGCTGCGCCCGTTGGCTGAAGCAACCTGATTCGTGTCACCTTCGCGTCCGCGGCCATTCGCACTTGCAGCTGCGGCGCCATTCGTTCCAGAACCACGCCCAGCCAGTTCCCGCTCCACCGCTTGTGCCAAATCTTCCAGTTCGCGATCGGCGTAGCGCAACGCCTCCGCTTCGTTCCCCAGCACACTTTCCGCCGCGCGTTCAACGCTCTGGCGAAGGTCGTTCAAATTCTGACGCACGCCCTGCTCCGCTTCGCTGGCCTGCGGCAGAAAACCGCGGTCCGTCAGTTGCGATGACATCCGCATTAAATCCTCCGTGCGCGCCTGGTCCGCGCGGCGCAAGGTGTCATACAACTGGCGCGACAACAGCGGCTCCGTGGCTTCGGACTGTTCAGTCACCGCCCGCATGTCCGACAGCAAATTCGTCAGCGCGCTTTGCTGCCGCGCCATTTGCTCGACCAGTTGCTGGCGTTCCCGCGAATTGTCCAGCGACTGGCCGCGGCCCTTTTCAAGTTCATCGAGCTCGCGCGCGATTTCCTCCTGCCGCTGGGCCAGCTGCCGGGCTTCGTTGCGCATGTCGCGCATCTGTTCGGAAAACTGACTCGAAGCCTGCCGGCGCAGATCATCCCGCAAGTTCTGCATGTTCTGCTGCGCGCGCGTGCCGGCGGCGAGCGCGCCGGACGGCGATTCATTTTCAAGATCCTGCGCAGCGCGCTGCATGTCGTTGCGCATATGCTCCAGCTGCTCGCGTGCTTCCTGGCTGGCGTTGGATTGCTCCATCTGCTGGCGAAGCTGATCGACGTCAGCCAGCATCTGACGTTGTTCCTCGCGCAACCGTTTCAACTCGCGGCGAAGTTCTTCACGCTCTGCCTCTGTGCGCGCGGCTTGCAAAGCGGTTTGAAGTTCGCGCAGACGTTCGTTCAAATCCTGCTGCCGCTGCGCCAGTTCGCGAAGACGATTGGCCGTCTGGGTCTGTTCGCGTTGTTGCGCCGTTTGTTCGGAGCGCGCCTGCCGTTCCGTTTCGTAACGATTCTCCTCCCGGTTCATTTCCAGCTGCTCCATTTGCTGGCGCTGCGGCTGGCCGGATTGCCCGCCTTGGTTCTGATTCCGCTGGTTGCGAGTCATCCGATGCTCCCTCGGCATGAGCTTGAGCAGCGATTGATAGGCGTTCTGCTGCGCGGCCAGTGCGCCCGGCAGCTTGTCGGGAGATTTCTCCGCCTCTTCGAGCGACGATTGTGAACGTTCCATTTCCTTGATGGCCGACTGCAGCGTCGCGCGTTCGCGCTCGTTCTGCATTTCGTTGAGCATCTCGCGCGCTTGCTGCAAAGCCTGCGACTGGGCCTCTTTGATGACCACGAGGTTCGAAGAATAATTTCCTGTCGAAACAACGGGCCCGGGCGCGAGGGATCGCGGCGGACGCTGCGCGAAGGCGTCTGAGACGAATGCGAGAAGGAGAACCAGAATTACCCACAGATGGTAAGCACGCGTCAGAGCTGAAATTGAGAATCGGCAGGTTTTGAAATGCCCTAACGTTTCGTTCGAACGCATGCGTTTCGGCCGTGTTTGAGGAACTCCGAGGGAGTGACCGGCAGGTAGCCACGGGTGCAGCGAAGCGGAACCCGTTGGAACCGGGGTTTGTGATTGCTCCCGCCGCGAAGGTGGCGGCGGACTCCGTCGCCCGCTTCGGGGCGAAAAAAGAATCATCCGAATATCCACGGGTTTCGCTGCGCTACACCCGTGGCTACCGGCCTTCGTCCCTTCGGGACGAGAAGAGCACTGCAGATCTTCTCCCTCGGGCTTCGTTTCGCACCCGCTCTCAATCTCTGCCGCCGCGGCGCGCTCGGAGAGCTGCGCCCTACCACTTCTAAAACCTTCGACGCAATTCGCTTTCATGGTTTCGGATTCGGCATTGCCGCTCCTTTCTCACGCTGCATTTTCCAGGTGGCGAGCACGATCTGCTTCTGCAGTTCCGCCAATCGCGTTTGCTCTCCGCCACCACCTCCGCCGCCCGCCTGCTGGCCTTGTTCGCCTTCACCGCCGCCGGATTGATCCGGACGAAACACTTCGTCGAACGGGCGCACCTCAGCAAAAAACATGTCGCTGAAGGTGCGGCGCGGCTGGCCATCCGGCCCAACATCGTCCGCCCAAGCGAAATAAGAAACTACCTGATCCACCTGAAGCCCGAGCTGCTCGATGTCCATGAGCTGCGAGATCGCCCGCTTCTCATTTCGCGCCGCCGATTCACCGATCTCGATGAACCTCGGCTCCTCGCCCGAGACGCTGAAGCCGACGCCATACTTGACGAGGCCGAAGTCATCCGACGCTTCCGCCTCGAGCCGCAGTTCCTGCAAACTGGAAACCCGCTGATCGCCGCGCGGAAAAGTGAATTTCAATTCCGGCGCGCGATTGGGAAGCACTTGAACCACGAACTCCACCGGCCGCTTGTTGGTGCGCCCGTCCGCATCCCGCAAATGCAACGCGTAACGCGCGCTGTTCGTGAGGACGTAATCGTTCAGCGATGCAAACGCGTTCGTTCCTGCCGCCAATGCGAGGGCCCGTTCCTTCGCCACCCAGCGCGCTTCAACGACCGGTTTGTTCAATTGAAACGTGAAATCCAACCGAGACCCTTCCACAGCGCTGATGCGCAGCGTGTCCGGAATGCTTTTGTTCGTGAGCCCGGTGTAGGCGGGGAATTCCAGCTCTGCATCCGCGCGCACCAAGGCGGGGAATTCGAACACCGTGATCATGTAATCTTGCGTCGTTTTCCCGCCATGCTCGATCCGGTAACTACCGCTTTCGGAAACTTCTCGAAGAGTGGCGCCAAACAGCGGATCAGCCAGATGCCGTTCCATCGCGATCCGCTTGGTTTCGCCATTGGTGCCAATCAACACCAGCGTGGCGTCGTTTGGCGGATTCTTGTCGAAGCGAATCGTGACGACCAATCCGCTGCCGCGTTCCAGTTCCACGTCGCCCGGTTCGACCGTGATGGCCTGCGACGCGAATTGAGGAACGGATTTTCCACGCGGGGCCGGTTCAAGTGAAACAGCAGCCACAAGAACGAGCAGAATCGCACCCAGGTTTGCGGCGGTGGCGAGGTTCAGCTTGCGGTCCAGGTCACGCTGGATTTCCCGGTGTTTCCGGTGCCGGACCGCTGCCTGGATCACGCGCGTTTGCAGCAAATGCCATTCACCTGTTTCCGGATTCGGCCGCTGCTCCAGCGCGGTGGAGAACAGCGGGCGCAGGTCCGGATGTTCCGTTTCCAAACGCTGCACCAGCTTCCGAAAATTCGATTCACGGCGGCGTTCCAGAAACCGAATTGCAAACGCGCCAGCGAAGCCAATTCCCAAGACCGCCATCGCTCTTGGAAACGCCGGCGATTGCCTGAAATGGGTCCATCGAGCGCGCAGGTATTCGGATGTTCGCACCGCCACGTTTTGTCCTCTTCCGTGGGAGAAGCCGATTCCGGGGCGGGCCTGGGCAGATGATTTCGAACTCCTTACCGGCATTCCGCTGGTTCCGAGCAGCACGAGCAAAATAGCAAGCCACCAAGCCGCGAGCCACTTCCGCAAACGAGCCTTGCGCCGGAGCGATTCCAGGTGCGACAGGACGCGATACAGCCGTGGCTCAATCATGCGAACTCCTCCTGTTTCCTTTGGGCGCCGGAACTTGTCGCGTCAAAGCGTCGCGAAGACGAATCCGTTTTCCGCATTTCTGCCCTGGCCAACCATCCGCTCACGACCGTTTCTGCCAAAATCATGCCGAGGGCTCCGAGCAGAAACCATCGCCACAGCTTCTGCTGGCTTTCCAACTCCGCACGCTGCATCGACAGCGCACGCTCGCGCCGCTCTTCCAATGTCAGTTGCACGTCGCGCCCGATCGGAACGCCGAGACGCGCGAGGACGTCGATCGGCATCGGCGCGGTGCGGCTTTCATCGGCGGGCAAATTCACGGCAAACACGCTTTCACGCCCCGTCACGGTTGCCGAATAGAACCCTGGCTGCTCCGCGACCAATGGCTTGCCATCCGTGCGGGAATCCGATTTGCCGTTCGGCAGTTTCCATTGAACTGAAACACCCGCCGCAGCGGGTGATGGAATCGAATCGCCCGTGAGAAACTGATGCCGCGACGGCGTCACCGCGCGCGCCCACGCCAGCAGGGTCTGCATCAGCGGCGGGAACTTGCTGGCCACGGCGAACTGACTGTCTGCTGGATTCCATCCCGAAGTCAGCACGAGCAGCGAACCTTTGCCGGCCACGAACTCAATCAACGCCGGCGTTTCGTCATCAAACTTCGCCAGCACGCGCGCTTCGGATTTCTCCGGCAGGTCGACGCGGCGATGTTTCCAGAAATGAATGCGCGTAAAATCGCTAAAGCGCGGATCGGCAAATGGCACGAACAGTGGGTGATTGAAGTCGATTCCAGCCAGGAGCGCGAAATCGCCGCCTGCTTCGGAAACACGCGCCTCGACTCCAGCCAGCTTGGACAGCGTCGGCCCCATCTGATCATCGGTCAGAACCAGCAATGCAGAACCGCCATCGTGCAGCCATCGTTGAAAGACCTCCGATTCTGCCGCGCCGAGACTTCGCGGCAAAATTGCGAATGCCACATCCGACAGTGACTCCCGCGACAGCGGCTCGTTGTTGCCAATTGCGGCAACGCGAATTCGTTGGCGCGGCGTTTCAGGGAAAGCTCGCTCGAAATAGAATCTCAACTTCGCCGGATCGCCCGCAGGCTCCGTCCCAAGCCACGCGATGCGCACTTCCTGGGTTTCGGGAATGACAAAGTAAGCGCGATTGTCGAACGCTTCCTGGTCGCCGGTGAGTTCCAATTCCAGCTGACGTGCAGCGACTGCATTCGTGGGCGCTGAAACACTGCGCGTCTGCCCGGGTGCGAGGTAAGCGCTGTCGGAAGCGGTCGAAGCGCCTTTCCATGACAGACGAAACTGTTCGCCGCCGGAATCGCGACTGTTGATCAAGCGTGCAGCCGGCACGACGTCATTGCCACGAGAATTGACGGCTGCGCTCACGCCGGCATTTCCTGGCTGACGCGGAGCGACGCTTTCAATCACCACATTCATTCCGGCAATCCATTCGTACCCCTGCAGGCCATCCAGTTTCGCACCCTCCTGGAGATCAGAAACCAAAACGAGTTCGCGTTGCGCCGGCGTGTTTCCGGCGAGCGCTTGGGCGCGAAACTGCTCGGCAGCGAACGTGAGCGCCTGGCCCAATTGCGTTCCGCTCCAGCCCGGTTCGAGCGCGGCGATCCGATCCCGCGCGGCCGCCTGGCGCAACTCGGGTGACAAGCTTTTCCATTCATCGAAACTCAACAAGGTTCTCGGCGCACGATCGAACGCGACCAAGGCCAGTTCATCGGCAAACCCGAGTTTTGCAATGCGTTCCTGAGCCATGGAGCGGGCGCGATTCCAGACTCCGTCGCGCTGCATGCTGCCGCTGGTGTCGAGAATCAAAATGATCTGCCGTCCCTCATCGGCAATGGGCGGCAGCACAGCGTTGCCCCGGAAAAACGGCCGCGCGAAAGCCATCGCGAGCAGCAGCACGCACGCGCAACGGAGCAGGAGCAGAATCCAATGCTGAATCCGCCGCCGACGCGTGACCTTGGGCGCAACGGGCCGCAGAAACTGGCTGGAGCTGAACAGCACGCGATCGCGCGTCACCCGGCGGATCAGGTGAAACAGGATCGGCCCCGCGATGGCCAGGCCGCCCAACAAGAACCATGGCGCGAGAAAGCTCATGCAGCGCGGGCGGGTTGGGAATTGCGGCGCGTGAACTTGCCGCGCCGGCTGCGGCTGCGCAGCAATTCAAAGAGCGCCATCTCCAATGGCTCATTCGTCAGCAGTCGATGAACGGAGACGCCCAGCTTGCGGCATGTTCTCTCCGCAGCTGTGCAATGTTCGTTGAACCGGCGCTGATAATCGGCGCGCATGGCGTCCGGATTCAGCTCCAACTCGCGGCCGCTTTCCATGTCTTCCAAAACCGTTCCAGCGCTGAACTCGAAAGCCAGCTCATTGGGATCGAGAACTTGGAAGAGCATCACTTCGTGGCCGATCGCCGTGAGCTGCGCCAGACCTTGCTCGAGCGATTCCAAAGGCGCGAGCAGATCGGTGATCAGCACGATCAAACCGCGTTTACGCACGATTTCGGAAACGCGCCGCAGCACGGCCAGGTTGGTTTCGCGTCCGGCATTCGCGCGATCAAGCGCGAGCATCAATTGACGCAAATGGCCATGGCGATGGCGCGCGGGCAGATAATCGCGAACGGTTTCATCGAAGGTGAACAATCCAACCGCGTCACCCTGGCCGTGCAGGAACCACGCGAGCGTAGCGGCCAAAGTGCGCGCGTAGTCCGCTTTCGAGCAGCCCAGCGAGCCGTAATCCATCGAGCGGCTTTGATCAACCAGCAGATGGCAGCGGAGGTTGGTTTCGTCCTCGAACTTCTTCAGGTAGTAACGATCCGAACGCGCGAACAGCCGCCAATCCAGATAACGGGTGTCGTCGCCAGGCGTATATTGACGATACTCCGTGAACTCGACGGAGAAGCCGTGATACGGGCTGCGATGGAGGCCGTTCCAAAAACCCTCGACGACGGAGCGCGCGCGCAATTCCAGATTGCGAATCGCCATCAGCGTTTTCGGATCGGCAAATCCGTGGGACTGACTGCGAGGCGAACTGGAAGAAGGGGACGGCATCAAAGTAGGAAAGGAGAACATTCAACATTCAATATTGAACGCTGAACGTTCAGTGCGAAGCGGAGACCGGATGCTGTATGCGATTGCAACCTCAGATTCGATGCCCGAACTGCTCCGGGATGCTGAGTAGTCCCGAAGGGACGAAAGACGTTAGCCACGGGTGGAGCGAAGCGCCGGGGCGCCAAGCGTTGAACGTTGAATGTTGAAAGTTGAATGTTCCCATTCATGTCCCCATCGGCTCCTTCACGTTCTCCAGCAGCTTCGCCACAATCGTTTCCACATTCACCCCTTCGGCTTCGGCGCGGTAATTGATCAGGATGCGATGCCGCAGAACCGGCGCGGCCAGCTGCCGGATGTCGTCGGCCGAAACGTGCGTTCTGCCCTGCAACAGCGCGCGTGCCTTCGCGCCGACCACCAGAAACTGGGACGCGCGGGTTCCCGCACCCCAGCTCACCCATTGGTTCACGAACTCCGGAGCTTCCGGTTGATTCGGCCGCGATGCCGCTGCGATTCGCACCGCGTAACGCACGAGGCTTTGCGCGATGGGCACCTGGCGCACCAGTTCGTGAAACTTCAAAACGTCCTCGCCGGTAAAGAGCGGTTCGATGTTCAACGGCTTGCGCGCGGTGGTTTGCTGCACCACTTCCACCTCGTCATCTTCCGGCAAATAATTGATAACGACGTTGAACATGAAGCGGTCCAGCTGCGCCTCTGGCAGCGGATAGGTGCCTTCCATTTCGATCGGGTTTTGGGTCGCGAGCACGAAGAACGGCTCCGGCAAAGCGTGCCGGATTCCCGCCGCGGTGACCTGATGTTCCTGCATTGCTTCGAGCAAAGCCGATTGGGTTTTGGGCGGCGTGCGGTTGATTTCGTCCGCCAGGATCATGTTTGCGAAGATCGGGCCTTTGACGAACGTCAGCCGCCGGCCCGCTTCGGTTTCGGCGAGGATTTCCGTGCCCGTGATGTCCGCGGGCATCAGGTCCGGCGTAAACTGGATGCGCTGGAAGTTCAGGTGAAACACGCGCGCAATGGATTTCACGAGCAGTGTCTTGGCCAGGCCGGGCGCACCGGTGATCAGGCAATGACCGCCGGAGAACAGCGCGAGCATGATTTGTTCGACGACCTCCTTCTGGCCGACGATGACTTTGGAAAGCTCGGTTTCAATTTTCGCGCGGCCGGTTATCAGCTTTTCGAGCGCCAGGGCGTCAGAGTTTTGAGTCAAGGTTTCCACAGTCTTCAGTTGATTCATTGGTTAGCGCGCGAGTTGTCCAATAGGACGATGGGTGAGGAAGCATGGTTGCGCTCAAA
>CAMLLE010000020.1 GCA_946480555.1 uncultured Verrucomicrobia subdivision 3 bacterium | reverse complement strand
GCAAAAGGCTGGTACGCGCTGCACGATCTTTCCAATCTTCAGCCGATCAGAGAAGGCACCGCACCGAGTTTCGAATCTTTGACGCCCTCCGCTGACGGCGTGGCTTTCCGGGCGGAGGGCTTTCTCGAGATCGCGCGTGAAGGCGCCTACACATTTCGCGTCGAATCGGCCGATGGCAGCCGGTTGTTTGTGGGAACTCCCGAAGACAGCTGTGACGTGGTGGTGGTTGGGCGGCAGGAAACGCCCACGCGCGTGAGCTTTGATCAGGCGCTGGCCGATGTCGAATCCGGCTGGTGGTCAGAACTGGAAGGAGTGGTCACCTTTGCTGGCCAGACCGGCGACGGACTCAACATCGAGATCGCGGTGCGGAACGATTCCATTCCCGTGATCATTCTGTCGGTAAAGCTGCCCGCACAGGAACTCATTGGAAGGCGGGTTCGTGCGGTGGGCATTTGCGAGTCGTCCCAGAATCTCGCACAGAACATTACCGGTCGATTGTTGGTCCCCGGAATGGACTGCGTGGAGTTTCTAGAACCGGTAATCGATCGCACAGCAGCGGCCGCGACTCTGCTGACGTCCGCTGGAGAAGTGCAACGACTCAAGCGCACGCAGGCGCAACAGCAGCTCCCGGTGCGATTGAAAGGAGTCGTCACACAAGGATCGCCGACCAGTCTCGTGCTGCAGGACTTCACCGGCGGCGTGTTCGTTCATTTTTCAGCGGCGGACTGGACGCAACAACCGCGCATTGGCGACTTCTGGCAGATCGACGGTTCCACCGATGCCGGAGATTTCTCTCCGGTGGTTCGCGCGACGAACGGAGTTTACCTCGGCGTCGGCACGATGCCGGAAGCGGTTCGTCCCACGTGGGATCAATTGATGAACGGCAGCCTCGACGCTCAATACGTCGAGCTTCACGGCGTCGTTCTTTCTGTTTCGGAAACCGGGATGGAAGTCCTGACTCGCGACGGAAAAATCAAAGTCGTGGTGGATGAATTACGGCGTTCCTATGCGGGCGGCCTGGATTTGTTCGTAGGCGGACATGTCGGCGAGGTGCCAGTGGATGACGTTCAACGGTCGTATGTCGGCAGCGTCGTTCGGATGCGGGGCTGCCTGGTCGCCGTCTGGAATCTTGAAACGGGACAGGTGAAAGCGGGTGAGATTCGCCTCGTTGCCGCGGTCGTCAGCCTGGTTGAATCGCGGCCGGCCGATCCGTTCCATCTTGAAACGCGTCGCGTGGCCGATCTCTTTCTGTTTGATCCGCGTGCCAACGTGTTGAAGCGGACCAAGATTGCTGGCCAGGTGATTCACGCGCGCTCGCGCGAATACTGCATCCAGGACGGCGGCATGGGGATTCGCGTGGAGACTGCGGCCCCCGCGAAGGTGCAAACCGGCGACCTGATTGAAGCCGTTGGCTTCCCACAGGTGGGCGATCCATTCGCCATTTTGATGGAATCTGAAATTCGCCGGACCGGCCACGCATCATTGGCCGCTCCGGCCTTGCTGGCGTGGACGAATCTCCTGGATCGCAAGCTGGATTCAACGCTGGTCCGCATCGACGCCATGCTGCTGAGCGATGCGTTCGATCGCGGGCAGCGGACCTTGGAACTGCAAGCCGGGCCGCATCGTTTTCGCGCGCGCCTGACCCCAGCCCAAAACGGAAAAGCTTTTGCCGCCGGAAGCCTGATGCGGTTGACCGGTGTCTATACCAGCATTGCGGGAAATCGCGGCGCGGGCCGCCTCGATGCCTTCGAACTGCTGTTGAATCGTGCGGCGGACGTCACCGTGCTGCAGCAGCCTTCGTGGTGGAACCTTCGCCGCGCGTTGATGGTGATCGCAACTCTCGTTGTCGGACTGGGGCTCGCGTTGATCTGGATTACGCTCTTGCGGAACAAAGTCGAGCAACGCACCGCGCAATGGCAGAAGGAAGTCGGAGAACGCCAGCTGGCCGAACATCGGCGCGCCCTCGCGCACGAACGCACGCGCGTTGCCCAGGATTTGCACGATGAACTCGGCGCAGGGCTGACGGAAGTTGGAATTCTCGGTTCGCTTGCCAAGGCCAAAGCGATTCCCGCCGAAGCCAAGGAGCGCTACGTGGATCAGCTGACGGACGTGGCACGGTCGTTGGTGACGAGCCTCGATGAAATTGTCTGGGCCGTGAATCCGCAATACGACTCGGTGGATTCGCTGGCGACCTATTATTCGTTATTTGCCCAGCGGTTCCTGGATGTGGCCGGCATCGCCTGCCGTTTCCAGATGACCGGGCAGGTTCCGGAACACGCGCTCGATTCGAAGCTGCGGCACGGCATCTTCCGCGCGTTCAAGGAAGCGTTGAACAACGTCGTCCGCCATTCCGGTGCGACTGAAGTGCGGCTCGTGATTGAGCCGTCCGCGAGCGAACTGCTGCTTTCAATTGCGGACAACGGGCGCGGCTTCGATGTGACCCGCCGCGAACCTGGCGCCGACGGCTTGACTGGAATGCGCCAGCGCATGAGCGATCTTGGCGGCAGTTGTGAAATCGCCAGCACGCCCGGCCGCGGCACCACGGTGGTATTTCGTCTCCCATTGAAAGGACGTCAGCATGATCAAAGTGGCAATAGTTGAAGACAACAAGACAACGCGTGAAGGGCTCGAGACCATTGTGAACCTTTCACCGGATCACAAGTGTGTTTGCACCTGCCCGACGGCCGAGGACGCGTTGCGCATCATCCCGAAGCATCAACCGGAAGTCGTGCTGATGGACATTCAACTGCCGAGCATGTCCGGCGTGGAATGCGTCGCGAAGCTCAAGGAGCAGCTCCCGGCCACGCAGGTGATCATGGTCACCGTTTATGAAGATCCGACGCGCATTTTCCAGGCGCTGCGCGCGGGCGCCTCCGGTTACATCCTGAAGCGCTCCACGCCCGAGCAGGTGCTTGGCGCGATCCAGGATGTCACCAAAGGCGGCGTGCCGATGAGCAGCCAGATTGCGCGCAAGGTGATCGCGCATTTCCAGACGCAGGCTACCGCGGCGGCAGAGGTGGAGAAGCTTTCCAAGCGCGAATGCGAAGTTCTGGAACTGGTCGTCGAGGGATTCTCGAACAAGGAGATTGCGGACCGCTTGGGCGTGGCCCTGGAATCGATCCGCTGGCACTTGAAGAACATTTACCAGAAGCTCCACGTGCATTCGCGCACTGAAGCGGCGTTGAAGTTTCGACCGCAGGGGTGAGCCCTGGAGACAGCCTCTTGCTGGAACGATGCAGTTGGAATGAGGAGCGCAGGCGTCCCGCCTGCTGTTTTTGGCGTCCCGCCAGAAACGTCTGAGCGCATGACCGAGCACTGTTGCGTTCGCCATCTCGCATCGCAGTCGGCGAGACGCCGACTGGTGCAACCGGGACGGTTGCGCTCCCCATTTTCCCTTCGCGGCCTTCGCGACCTTCGCGTGAGGAAAGGTTGCGCATTCCGCCTTCTGAAGATTGGTCTTCATTGAACGTTGAGCGTTGAATGTTGGTTGTTGAATGTTCCCTCCCCTTTCGGAAACCCCTCACTCGGGGGGCTGTGCAGTGCGGAATCGCAAACCTAAGCTCGCTCTACTGTCACCACCTGACGCGCGACTCAGCGCCGGACGAGCGGTGACAAAGCAGCCTCCAAAACCAGCGGTTCCAACGAACAAACCACAGCATGAAAATTCCTCCCAACCTTCTTGCGGCAGCGGCGGTCACGGCCGTCTCCCTTGCAGCTCTAAATTCCAGGGCGGCATCGATCGGGGCGAACTGGGTCAACAACAACAGCGGCGGCGTGCAGAACAGCGCCACCGATTCACTCAGCCCAACCGAAAGCGCGGGCGCTCCGCCTTACGCCCAGACCAACTGGAACAACCTCGGGCGATGGGGCAACCCCACCACCTTGAACGACAGCCTCGGCAACTCCAGCGGCGTGGACGTCACCTGGGATGCGAACTGGACGGTGAACCTCGGCACCGCGACCACAAACGGCAATCTGAAATTGATGTATGGCTTTACCGAAGCCACCGGCGCCGCCAACGACGATGGCCCGCCTTACAACGGTTTCACTGGCGCGAACCAGCCCGACGCACGTTTCCGCGGTTTGAGTGCGTGGCTCGCGGCTCGCGGCGCGAGCACCTACAGCGTCCTCCTCTACGTCGATGGCAACCTGAGCAACGGCAGCGTTAGCGAACATTGGTTGCAGGGCATCGAGACGGATGGCGATTTCGGCGGCGGCATCGCGCTTGGTGCGGATATCACGCCGCGCATTTTCGTCAGCGATAGCGCGAACTTTTCTGGAACCTTCATGCAGGTCCCCCTGAGCGCAACCACGCAGGGCACGGCCGCAGCCGGGAACTACATTCTGTTCAGCGGCTTGTCGGCGGACATGTTCATCCTTCGCAGCGAAGACACTTACGCGACCTACGCGCCAGTGAGCGGCATCCAAATCGTGCCCGAATACACGAAGCCGCACATCGACGTGCAGCCGCAGACGCCTGCTCAGGCGATCTATAGCGGCGAATCGTTCAGCCTCTCGGTTATCGCCGCGGGCCCGGGACCATTGAGCTATCAATGGCGGAAGAATGATTCTCCCATCAACAATGCGACCAATGACGTCTTCACCGCTTCAAATGTCGCCGTCGGTGATTCCGGCAGCTACGACGTGATCGTCGGCAACTCGTTCGGCAGCGTGACCAGTTCGGTCGTGGCAATCACGGTGAACTCCGATGCTCCCGCGGCGAATGCTGTGGTCACCCCGGCTTCGGTCAATCGCGGCGTCGGCGGTTCCATCACGTTCTCCGTCACCGCGTCCGGCACCATGCCGTTCACGTATCAATGGCGGAAAGGAGCTGCACCGCTCGTTGGTCAGAACAGCGCGACGCTGACGCTCAACAACCTGGCGATCGGTGACGCGGGCAGTTACACCTGCGCCGTGAGCAACACGCTGGGCGGCACGATCAGCAGTGCAGGCGTGCTGAGCGTTCATGCGGTCGCAGGCACCACGCTGGGCGTGAACTTCAAGGATTCCTCGGGCGCGGATGTGACGGCGGATGCGCTGGGCGTTCCACTGGCGAATTGGGTGAACAGCAGCGGCGACGCGACCGGCAGCACGACTGCGAGCGGACTGAATATCTCCTGGAGTTCCAAGAACACCTGGCGCCAGGGAACTCCCGAACCCGGCGCGGCGGAAGTCTTCTACGGATACCTGGATGACGGCACCGATGCGAACAACCCGCTCGGCGCGTCGGTTGTGATCTCCGGATTGGATGCAGTGTTCGGTGGGTATGTCGTTCGCGTGGCCAGTGCGACGGACAATGGTTCCTCTCTGCTGGATGTGACGATCACCAACGGTCCGGTGACGGTTTCGTTCCCGTCGCCAGCTTCGGTCGGCGGAGCGAAATACGGTTTGAGCACCGTTTCGCCCGCGTTGTATGCGCCAGCCATCAAGCTTCAAGGAACGGCCGGCGAAAACGGCGGACCTCGCGGCGGCATCGCGGGATTCATCATCACAGACAAGCCGGTGATCGCATCTCAGCCCGTGGCTCCGGAACAAACTGTTTACGTTGGCGAAACGCTGGTGCTCGCGGGCGCAGATGCCTTCGGCGTGCCGCCCTTGTCGTATCAATGGCGCAAGAACGGCGCGAACATTTCAGGTGCGACCTCGCTCAACTTCACCAACTCGGCGCCCACCGGAACCGATTCCGGCAATTACACGCTGGTGGTGAGCAATCAATACGGCAGCACCACGAGTTCGGTCGTTGCAGTCACCATCAGCAGCTCGGCTCCGATCAACCTCGCGGTGACGCCTGAAACGGCGGCCTACTCCGTGGGCGGCACGGTGGTGTTCCAACTCACGGCGGAAGGCAATCTGCCCATGACCTATCAATGGTACAAGGGCGCGACGAAGTTGAATGGACAGACCAGTTCCGCGCTGACGTTGAGCAACCTGCAGGTCTCTGATGCTGGCAGCTACACCGTTGCGGTGACAAACTCGCTTGGCGGCGACGTCAGCCCGGCGGCGACATTGACCGTCGGCGCGGTTGCGCCGGCGACGCTCGGCATCAACTTCACCATTGGCGACGAGCCGGTCACGGCCGCCGCGCTGGGCGTGGCATCGGAAAATTGGTTCGCAGTTCCCGGTCCGGTGAATCCCGGCATGACAATTGGATCCATTACGGTTGCCTGCAGCGCCGATGGCATGTGGCAGCAGGGTCAATTGAGCCCGCCCGGCGATAACGAAGTGTTCTACGGCTACCTCGATGACGGCAATCCAGGCGCATCGGTCAGCCTCTCGGGATTGGCGGCGACGTTCCCGGCCTACGTGGTGCAAGTGCTCGGCGCGACCGATAACGGCAGCGGCCTGTTGAACGTCACAATCAACGGTTCTGAAACGCTGACGTATCCTTCACCGCAGGTGACGCCAGACGAAGGACTCATTGGCAAGAGCACGCAGAGTTCTGCGCTGTATGCCGACACGCTCACAATCCAAGGCATGCCCGGATTGAGCGGTCAGGGCCGCGGCGGCATTGCCGGATTGATCATCACGGACAAACCCGTGTTGCAGGACCAGCCGCAGGCTCCGACGAACACAATCTACACGGAAGGTTCGTTCAGCCTGTCGGGCCTGAATGTGATCGGTGTTCCGCCGCTCGCGTATCAATGGCGCAAGAATGGAACTCCGATTCCCGGAGCGACCAGCGCGGTTTACACGAAGTCGAACGTGGTATCCGGCGACGCGGGCAATTACGACGTCGTCGTGACCAACTCGTTCGGCAGCGTGACGAGCGTGGCGGTGTCAGTGACGGGCATTGTGGCGAATCCGAAAGTCACTGTGACCCGATCCGGCACTGACATGGTTCTGAGCTGGCCTTCCGGTTCGTTGCTGGAAGCGACCAACGTCCTCGGACCGTGGACGACGAACAGCGCGACGTCGCCTTATCAGTTCACTCCCACTGCGCCGCAGAAGTACTTCCGGCTGCAACTTCAGTAAGCAGCCGCAATCACCGGAGAGGCCGGACGATCCCGGCCTCTCCGAACCGCTCCCGACGATATATGAACGATTCGAAATACTCTGGAATGCATCTTTTGGCGCGCAACGTGAGGTTGCGCGGCAGCGCAGTTCTACCGTCATCGGTAGGGCGGAACTGCCGTTCCGCCGATGCTTCATCTGTTGGTTTTCTACAACGAAGCAGGACGCACTTCCATCGTGGCTTCACCTTGATCGAACTGCTCGTGGTGATCGCGATCATCGCGATTCTCGCCGCCATGCTGCTGCCCGCGCTTTCGAAAGCGAAGATGACCGCCAAGCGCGCCACCTGCTTGAACAATCTCCGGCAGCTGACGCAGTCCTGTCACATGTACGCCGGCGATTTTCAGGATTATCTGCCCTGGCCGAACTGGGACGATTGCGCGCCGCTCGGCGGAGTTTCCTATCCGGGCTGGCTCTACAAGCCCGCGTCAGCGGGATCGGGCTACGTGGCCTATACCCCGCCCACCAGCGCGCCGCTCTCGTCCGAAACCTATAGCGACGCGCGCGGACAGCTCTGGGATTACACGAAATCGGTCGGCACATATTGGTGTCCGATGGACGGTCCAATGGCCCCCAAGACGACTTGGAACCTCCGCAAAAACCGGCTTTCCACTTACGTCATGAATGGCGCGGTGAACGGCTACGGCGCGCTGGGCGGCAAGAGCTACAAGATCACGCAATTCAAAATCGCCTCCTCATTTCTGTTCTGGGAACCGGGCGATCGCGACAACGCCGGGAATTATTCCGCCGGTTCCTACAATGATGGTTCCAACTTCCCTTACGTGAACGGCCAGGTCGAAGGACCTCACAAGCGCCACGCGACGGGCTGTGTTGTGGCGGGACTCGACGGGCGGACGCAGTTCATCAAGTTCGTGGAAGCCGAAGCGTTGTTCAAAAGCTCCGGTGCGAATGAGTTTTGGTGCAACCCTGGCAAGACCACCGGCCATCAGTGACAGTTTGGATTCTGCAACGAGAATGGGGAGCGCAACCGTCCCGGTTGCACCAGTCGGCGTCCCGCCCATGAGGGGTGTGGCAACTCGCAATCGATGAATAGGAAAGTTTCGGCGAGACGCCGAAAACAGCACGCGAGACGCGTGCGCTCCCCCAAAAAAGCCATGAGGATTGAAATCGGTATGAAGATGGGTGGCCGCCTGATTCTGGTGGCGCTGTTGGCAACCATTGCCGTGGGTCCGGTGAATCGCGTGCAAGCTGCACCGGAAAAAGAAGCCGCGCCGGTTCGCGAGCGGCTGTTGCTGGATTTCGGCTGGAAGTTCCATCTCGGCGATGACTGGGGCACCGGCGAAAAATTCGACAAGGCCGGCGTCAGCACCGGGCCGGCGCGCAGTTCGTTTCCGGACAAAACCTGGCGCACACTGAACCTGCCCCACGATTGGGCCGTTGAGCTGCCCTTTGATTCGCGCGCCGATCGCTCGCACGGTTACAAACCGCTCGGGCCGGGTTACGCCACAAACAACGTCGGTTGGTATCGCCGCAAGTTCACGCTCTCCAACGAGGACCGCGGCAAACGCCTGTGGCTGGAGTTCGACGGCGTGTTTCGCGACGCGCGCGTCTTCCTGAACGGATACCGGCTCGGCCGCCGGGAGAGCGGTTACACGAGCTTCCGTTACGACATCACCGACATCGCCAATTGCGGCGGCGAAAACACGCTCGCTGTGCGCGTCGATGTTTCGCAGTTCGAAGGCTGGTTTTACGAAGGCGCCGGAATCTACCGCCACGTCTGGCTGGTGAAGACCGCGCCATTGGCGGTCGCGCCAAACGGGACATTCGTCTCCAGCCGGTTCAAGGACAACATCCCGAAAGGTGCCGCGGAAGTTCAGATCGAAACGCGGTTGAGCAATGCGCAGGAACAGGCAGCCACGGTTCGCGTGCGTTGCGTGATACTCGATGCCGTGGGCAAGGCGGTGGGCGTCGCCGAGAAGATTGTGACGTTGAAACCGTGGACGGAGGCCGAAGTGAAGCAGTCGGCAAATGTCGCCGCGCCGAAACTCTGGTCACCCGAAATGCCCCAGCTCCATCGGTTGATTACGACGCTGGAATCCGCGGGGGAGATTGTCGATCGCACCGAAACGGAGTTCGGCATTCGCACGGTGGCGTTCGATCCGAACAAGGGTTTTCTCCTCAATGGCGCGCCTTACGTCATCAAGGGCACGTGCAATCATCAGGACCACGCCGGCGTTGGCATCGCCATTCCGGATGCGCTGCAGTATTTCCGCGTGGCGAAACTGAAGGAAATGGGCGCGAACGCCCTGCGCACTTCGCACAATCCGCCCACGCCGGAATTGCTCGAAGCGTGCGACCGGCTCGGGATGCTGGTGATGAACGAATGCCGCATCGTGGGTAGCGACCCGCAGAATCTCGCGGATCTGAGCGACCTCGTGGTTCGCGATCGGAACCATCCGGGCGTGTTCATGTGGTCGCTCGCCAACGAAGAAATGGTCCAGCGCGACGAGTCCGCCGCACGTGCGTTTGCGACGATGCAACGGCTGGTGCATCGGCTGGATCCGACGCGCGCCTGCACCGCCGCGATGAATTCCTGGTCAACGGGGAAGCCGGATGGCTTTTCAACCGTGGCCGATGTGCAGGGCTTCAACTACATGAACAACGGCGACATCGACGGGTTTCATCGGGCGAATTCAAAGATGCCCTGCATTGGAACCGAAGAGGCGAGCACCTTTTACACACGCGGCATTTACACCAACACCTCTGTGTATCAATCCGCTTACGACGACAACAAGCCCAGTTATGGCGCGACAGCGGAGGAATGGTGGAAGATTTTCGCGGCGCGTCCCTGGACGAGTGGCGCGTTTGTCTGGACCGGTTTCGACTATCGCGGCGAACCGTCACCATTCCACTGGCCCAACATCAGTTCGCAGTTTGGCATTCTCGACACCTGCGGCTTTCCCAAGGACGCGTTCTACTACTATCAATCATGGTGGAGCGACAAAACGGTGCTGCACCTGATGCCGCATTGGAACTGGAATGGTCGCGAAAGTGAACCAATCGACGTGCGCTGCTTCAGCAACTGCGATGAAGTGGAGCTTTTCCTCAACGGCCAGTCGCTCGGCCGGAAATCAATGCCGCGGAATTCTCATCTGCGCTGGAGCGTGAACTACACGCCGGGCGCGCTCGCAGCCAGAGGATTCAAAGGCGGCAAGCTGATTGCCGAAACGGCAGTTGAAACCACGGGCGCTCCGGCGGCGCTCAAGCTGGTGCCGGATCGCGCCCAGCTGCGCGCGGGTGGTGAGGATGTCAGCGTGATCGCCGTCGCGGTGGTGGATGCGCAGGGACGCACCGTTCCGGCTGCCAGCAACTTCGTCAGCTTCGAACTGAGCGGGCCGGGAAAAATTCTCGGCGTCGGCAACGGCGACCCGATCTGCCACGAGTCCGACGTTTTTGTTTCCACGCCGCGGTGGCGGATTCGTCCTGTCGATGACTGGCGCATGAGCAAAGTGCCCGAAGCCGAGGCACGGCCAGAAGTGAACGAGGAGTTTTCAGATGCAGGCTGGGATTCGGTGGACATCCGAGTCGAGCATGGTCCGTTGAAGGAAAAGGAAAATGCGGTGTTTCGCACGCGCGCGAAGCTGAGTGAAGCCGATCTGACTGCGGCCAATGTGATGCTCGCTTTCGGACGGATCGATGATCACGGATGGATTTATGTGAACGGCCAGCTCGTCGGGGAATCGCACAACTGGCGCGAAGATCCGGCCTTTGATGTACGCAAGGCGCTGAAGCCGGGTGAGAACACGATTGCCGTCCTGCTGAAGAATGACGATAGCCAGGGTGGCGTAAATCTGGGTGCAACGCTGGAATTCCAGGAAGCGCCAGTAGCGACGGGCTGGACGCGCAGCGCGTTCAACGGCCTGGCGCAGATCATCGTGCAAGGCGACCGCCAGGCAGGAGAGATTCAGCTGACCGCAAGCGCCGACGGCCTCGCGCCTGCACTTCTGAAGATCCGCACCGAAACGCACCGGGATCGCGCCACTCCGCGCCTCTCCGATTTCAACCAATCAACCTCGAACCAATGACACGCAATCTGAAACTGAACAGTTTGAGCGCCTTCTTGAGGCGTGAACTCAAATGCCTCACACGAAGAACGCGAATGCCGCAAAGGAGCCGTAGCAAAACCACGTTCCACACCGACCTGGCGCATGCCGCCTCACGCCTTTCTTCGCGGCCTTTGCGACCTTCGCCTGAGATTCCTCTGTGCCGCCGTGGTTTCGCAGCCCTCCTTCTCGTTGCGGCCTCGTTGGCGTTGCCCGCCGCCGATGCTCCAAAGCCGTTCGGCCCCGTTCCCACTGCGCGCCAGATGGAATGGTATGAGCGCGAAGTCATCGCTTTCTTTCATTTCGGCATCAACACGTTTGAAGACAATGTGAATGAAGGCAACGGCAAGGCGCCGGCGTCGCTGTTCAATCCCACCGCGCTTGATTGCAGTCAATGGATGCAGGTGCTGAAAGACGCGGGCATTCCCTGCGGCATTCTGGTGGCGAAACACGCGGATGGCTTCTGCAACTGGCCGAGCGCGTACACAGATTATTCCGTGAAGAACAGCCCGTGGAAAAGCGGCAAGGGCGACGTCGTGAAAGAATTCACCGACGCCGCGAAAGCCGCGGGTATAAAAGCGGGCGTTTACCTCGGGCCGCACGATCGCCGCGAACCGACGTATGGCACCTCGGCTTACGAAGACTACTACGCGAATCAATTGACTGAACTCCTGAGCAACTACGGGCCAATCTGGGAAACGTGGTGGGATGGAGCGGGCGCGGATTTCCTGACGACCCCGATGTACAGGCGCTGGGAAAAAATTGTCCGCGCGCTACAGCCGCAGTGCGTGATTTTCGGCACCAAGAACTCCCATCCGTTCGCTGACTGCCGCTGGAACGGAAATGAATCCGGCATCGCCGGCGATCCGTGCTGGGCCACGATCAATCCCGTTTCGATTCAGAAAGAGTCGGAGCACATCAAGGAATTGAACCAGGGCGAGATCGACGGCACGGCGTTCATCCCGGCGGAATCCGACGTCTCCATTCGGCCGAGCTGGTTTTATCACGACAACGAAGACAGCCGCGTGAAGAGTGTAAAGGAGTTGATCGACATTTATTGCCAGTCGGTGGGACGCAACAGCCTGCTGCTCCTGAACTTCCCGCCGGATCGGCGAGGATTGATTCATGACATCGATGCGCGCAATGCGGCCGGGCTGAATCGCTGGGTGAAAAGCACGTTCGCCACGAACCTGGCGAAAGGCGCGAAGATCACGACCGAGCATCCGCGCGGCCGCCGGTTCGATCCGGCCAACCTGGTGGACGAAGATCGCAAGAGCTATTACGCCAGCGCGGACGGCTTCAACACCGACACGATCGCGTTCGATCTGCGTTCGCCCAAGACCTTCGACTGCCTGATGCTTCAAGAAGTCATTCAGCTGGGGCATCGCACGACGGGCTGGTCGGTCGAGTATTCCAACAACGGCGAGGATTGGACGCCCATTCCGGAAGCGGCGAACAAGCAATCGATCGGCTACAAGTGGATTATCCGCTTTCAACCGATTACGGCGTCGTACGTCCGGCTGCGCATCACGAATGGGAAAGCGCCTGCGGCGCTGCATACGTTTGGGATCTATAAACAGCTGGAGGATCTGGCAGTCGAAGCGTGGAAGTGAAGGTTGAGGAGCATAGGCGTCCCGCCTGTGGTTTTCGGCGTCCCGCCGAAATGTCTTCGCCCAGCGTACGAACACGGGTTGTTGTTTCAAGGGGCGCGCTGATCCAGTCGGCGGGACGCCGACTGGCGCAACCGGGACGGTTGCGCTCCCCTCTACTTTGAGTTGTCCGCTGCATCGTGTTTTCGCGGCATTGCTTGAACAAACGTACTATGGTTCGTGGCGGTGCACGGTGCGTATAGTTCGATTCGCCTCCGACCAGAGGAATCATCGAATGAATATCCGAGCGCATCGCTTGTCTGTCGCCCGCCTCGCCCCAATCCTGTTCGCCATTGGACTGGCCGGGAGCGGAAACCTGTTTGCTGCGGAACCGGCGGCTGGTTCGACCGGCAAAGCTGAGCCCGTCGTCGCACTGTGGCAACGGGAATACGGCCCGACGCACGATCAACGCATGAAGTGGTGGCGCGAGGCGCGGTTCGGGATGTTCATTCACTGGGGCGTCTATTCCGTTCCGGCCGGCATCTGGAACGGAAAACGCGTCACCAACAGCGGCGCGGAATGGATCATGAATCGCGGCCGCATTCCCGTCGCCGATTACCGGAAATTTTGCGAACAGTTCAATCCGGTGAAGTTCAACGCCGGCGAATGGGTGAAGCTCGCGAAGGACGCCGGCATGAAATACATCGTGATCACCGCGAAGCATCACGACGGTTTTGCGATGTATCGTTCGAAGGCCAGCGCGTTCAACATCTACGATGCGACGCCGTTCAAGCGCGATCCGCTGGCGGAACTCGCCGAAGCCTGCCGTAAGGAAGGCATCAAACTCGGCTTCTATTATTCGCAAGCGCAGGATTGGAATCATCCCGGCGGCGCGGCGGCTTCGAGCAAAACCGGCCAGTTCACCATCGACGCGCAGAATCATTGGGACCCAGCGCAGCAGGGCAGCATGGATGACTACATCGAGAAAATCGCCGCGCCACAGGTGAAGGAACTGCTTTCGAATTACGGGCCGGTCGCGGTGCTCTGGTGGGACACGCCGGTGGGAATGAATTCCGCGCGCGCAGAAAAACTGCTCCCGTTGCTCAAACTTCAGCCGGACATTGT
>CAMLLE010000019.1 GCA_946480555.1 uncultured Verrucomicrobia subdivision 3 bacterium | reverse complement strand
GAGCGAGCGCGACCGCTTCAGGTGAACGCTCAACGAAGCTTCCAGCCAGAAGCGTTTCATCGGCATTCACGGCCAGCATCGAGCCATGGCCAGCCGGGATGGCTCCAATCTGCCGCGTTGCTTTCGTGTCGAGATGCGTGGCGAAAACCCGAACTTCGTTGGTTCCATTTCGCTTCGCGTAAAACACCTGGCGCGTCTTTCGTCCGACAATGATCCCGTGCTGGTTGGTGGAAAAATATTTATCCGGCACCACCAATTCCACTTCACGCGTCTTGAGGTTCACCGTCGAAATGCCGCCCGGCGTGGTCATCACCATTTTGTCGCCCTCGGCCGTGAATGCATTCTGGTGGAAGTAAAGGCTTTCGCTGCCCGGTTCGCGCGACAGCGTGATCACGCGATGTCCTGTGTCGGGATCGATCCATTCGCGTGGCGGCTCCTGCGCCAGGGCTGGAAGGACAAGCAGGAATCCCGCAAGAGGAAGGAACAACGTGGGCAGGCGCATAGAAGTCGTGACGAACCAGAGCGCCCAAAGGTGTCATCAACCAACAGGTCACTTGAACTGGGGGCGTAGCGGAACCAAAATGCCGCAATTTGGAAAGATGAATTCGCCGGGACGCCCGCGCTTCCTGCCATCCCCATTTATGGCGAGCCGCGTAACGGGCTTTTCGTTCGACACGTCTGCGCTCGTGTCTATTTTTTCCGCACCGATAGAACCGAAGGGATAAGACTGTCCGTTCGCGCGGTGCCACACAGCGATCATGAATTGCACGCCGAAATACCTTCTCAGCGCCGCCGCAGTCCTCGCACTGCTCGCCAGCGGCTGTCAATCTATCCGTCAACCGGCAGTCTTCCGCTCCTGGCCCGCCGGCTCTTCGCCACAGGAAGTCGGTAAACGCGTGGCGAACAACTTCGATGCTCGCCAGTTCGATTTCGAAACGAACCCGCGCCGACAATACGTCATCTACCCTGAGATTTGCGCCTGGTACGGTTCGCTCACGGTCGCCAGGCTGATTCCCGACGACGAGCTTCAGTCGCGGCTGGTTCAGAAGTTCGATCGCTTTTTCGCTGAGGACGCGAAACGCATTTCGCCCGCCGCGCATGTGGATTACCGCGTCTTCGGCACGGTGCCGTTGGAGATCTTCTTGCAGACCAAATCGCAAACCCATCTCGCGCTGGGAAAAGACTTGGCCGACAAACAGTGGGCGAGTCCGACGCCCGATGGGATCACGCACGAGGCGCGCTACTGGGTGGATGACATCTACATGATCTCCGTCGTGCAGGTGCAGGCTTACCGTGCGACGAGGAATCCGGTTTACCTGGACCGCGCCGCGGCCACCGCCGCGACTTATCTCGATCAACTGCAACAACCCAACGGCCTGTTCTTCCACGCCGAAGATTCTCCGTTTTACTGGTCGCGCGGGAACGGTTGGTATGCGGCTGGCATGGCAGAACTGCTGAGCGAATTGCCGGCAAACCATCCGAAGCGTGAACGCATCCTTCAAGGCTTCCGCACGATGATGGCCTCACTGTTGAAATATCAGACGGAGGAAGGCTTGTGGCGCCAGTTGATCGATCGGCCCGAGTCGTGGCTGGAAACGTCCGGGACCGGAATGTTCGCCTTCGCGATGGTCACTGGTGTAAAGCACGGCTGGCTGGAAACTGAAACTTACGGGCCCGCCGCGCGCAAAGCGTGGCTGGCGCTGGTGGCGCGGCTGGATTCGGACGCCAACGTGGCCGACGTCTGCGTCGGAACTGACAAGGCGTTCAAAGTGGTGGGCGCTGATCGCGACGCACAATTAAAGTTCTACCTCGAACGCGGACGACGCGCCGGTGATCTCCACGGCCAGGCGCCGATTCTTTGGACCGCCTCCGCCCTGATGCGTTGATCACGGCAGACCGGAGCCGGAACGCGTGCCGGTGTCGATGCCGGTTTGCGTCGTGGTATCGCTGCCCACGCCCAAGCCGGTAGTGCCGTGTTCGCGAATGCTGTCGCGTTGAGTTTCCACGGGGGCATTCGCGGCTCCCTGCGGATTCGCACAACCGGCGAGCAAAGTCACAAGGCAGGCAAGAAGACCAGTCGTTTTCATAAGTTCAAACCGATGTCTGACCGAATGAAGTTCGACCGCGGAATGGGAGCTCATTGCGGAGCCTGGCGATTCTTCCGGATTTCAACATGGTGCCGGAATTTCGATCACCCACGCCCAACGAGCAATGGAGGCACACGCCTACGTAACCGCTGCGGCGCGAACGGCGGCAATGTGTCGGCGGAAGTTTCCTGCGCTGGTCGCGTCAGCTTGCCCGATTGCTCAACTCACATTCCCAGCTGCCGCGCGAGGTCGGATCGCCCAAGCATTGTGAGCCATGATTTGACGGCGAGCCGGTCCTGCTTCGCCCAGCTGCGCGCGACGGACTCAATCGCGGATTGCTTCAAAGCCGGATTGCCAATCGAGTTGATCCAGGCTGACGCTTGCTTGGGACGCTCCACCGCCACCTGTTTCGTATAGGCAAGGAACGCGTCGTCGCGCGCTGCGCCTTCCGGCAGACCTGCCAGCCATTGCCCGGCTTTCGCGGGATCGACGATCGCCCATTGCTCCGCGACGTTGCGCATCGCCGAGTTCCGCACTTCACTTTCTGGGAATGTGGTCACCCACTGGGCGGTGGAGGCAGGATCCGTCATGGACCAGTTCATCACGAGCGTTTCGACGGCGTGCTGCTGGAGATCGCCCGACTTCAAATTTGCTGCAAAGAGTGCAGCTTCATACGGCGAATGTTGGGACATCGCGACGACCAGTTGCGAAATGTATTCCGTGCGCACTTCCCCCTCGGGCAGCTTTGTCGCGCTCTCCATCGCCGCTTTCGGGTCATCGCGTCCCCAGACCTGCGCAATGTTGCCGAGCAGGCTGTTCCGGTCGTCGCCCGAAAGTTTCATTGCCAGTTCAAGGGTCGCCGCCGGTTCCGTGTAGGCGAGTTGGTTGCCCACTGCAAAGAGCGCCTGTTCCCTCAATTCGCCGTCCGGCAATTCCCTGGCCCACGCGAGCGCCGCGGCAGAATCTTCGCGCGCCCACTGGCCGAGTGAGGTTTCAAGCACGCGAGAGCGGCCATCGCTTTCCGCCAGGGATTGCGCCCACTTCAACGCCGCCTCGGGATCGGACTTCATCATTTCTTCACCGAGCTGTTCGTACGCGCGCCGCCGCGCCATGCCTTCCGGCAACGTCTTCGCCCATTCCAGTGCCTCCTTCTGGTCCACCTGCGCGAGGCCGAGGACGAGCGCGGAGATCGTATTCAGTTGCGTGTTTCCCGGCGGCAATTCGGCCGCGAACTTTGCCGCGCTTTTCGGATCGTCACGCGAAAGCGTCACCGCCACCGATTCCAGCAATTGATCACGCTCGCCGCCGGTCGGCAGGGTCTTTGCGTAGGCAAACGCCGTTTCGGGATCGGTCAGTGCAAGCTGGCTGACCGCCTGTTGAATCGCGGCGGAACGTCCGCTGCCCGCCAGCATGTTGGTCGCACTCGCGAGCGCCGCCTGCGGATTCTCCAACGCCCAAAGCAGGGTCACGTTGCCGAGCAGTTCGTTTTTCACCGGCCCGGCGGGAAGTTTGTCCGCATAGGCAAAGGCGGCCGCTGGATCGACGTTCGCCCAGTTGCCGATCACCATGCGCAACACCACGTCGCGACTGGCCCCGGCGGGAAGCTTCTCAGCAAACGCCGCTGCGCCTTGGGGATCGCTCGGTGGCCAGGCAGACACCACTTGAGTGAGCGCCGCGAGGCGGTTCGGTCCGGGCGGCAATGCGAGTGCGTATTCGGCCGCGGCCTGCGGATTCGCCGCCGCCCAATTTCCCAACACACAATTGAAAACGGCTGTCTTCTCGCTTCCGTTTGGCAGGCCATTGACCCAGTGCAAGGCGGCCTGAGGATTCACCGTCGCCCACGCGGCGCCGATGGCTTCAAACACCGCCAGGCGCTCGCCCGGACGCAAGCCGAGTCGCTCCGCTTCACTGACGGCGCTCATGGGATCGATCGCGGCCCACGATTTGAAAACGGCGGCGTAAGCGGACGAACGCAGATTGCGCGGGAGAAGTTCAACCACGGCGAGCGCCGTCTGGGGCTGGCGCGCAGCCAGGAGATGAACGGCTTGGTTCACCAGTTCGTTGCGCAACGCGCCGGCTGGCAGATCGCGAATGGCGGCCACAGCTTCCTCGGGATTCGTGTACAGCCAGCTCTGAAAAACGAGCGCGACGAGCTGGTCCCGGAGTGAACTTTCGACGAGGCCACGCGCAAACGCCAGGGCATCGCGCGGGTCAGCTTCGGCCCATCGACTCACCAACGCGCGGCGCAGATCTTCCTGCGCCGACGACAGTACGAGCGGGCGCACCAGCGTCACCAGCTGACGAAGCTCCGGCGCATTGAGCGAGTTGAAAATCACTTCCCATTCCTTGGTTCGCCGCCAGATGCCGCGCTGGCATTCCTGATTCAATCGCTCCGCGATCTGTTCGATCGTGAGGCGCGCAGTCAATTCGACAGCCACGTAAGCGCGCCCCTTCTGAAGCGTCTCTGCGGAAACTTCAAGTTCGGAAATTGCGTTTTGCGGGGCGGGCTGCTGCGAACGGCCGAACCAGAAACCGGCCAGTGAACCGGCAACGAATACAGCTGCAAGGAGAATGAGCTTTTTCATGGATCAGTGACGTGGCTGGAGCAACCCCTGGACTGCGGCCGGTGAGCCGCCACGGTCAATGTGACCACCATTGGCCGTTGTTGCTACAGACACGTGGTGCAAGACCGCGACGGCCGAAGCCGCCGCGGCTGTGGTTGGGTTTGTGGTTGTGGCTTACTGACAGGCGACGTTGATGCTGTTTCCGGAACCGCCTGTGATCGACTTGCAGCCTGCGCCGTTGTTGCGAACGGTGCCGGCGCGAATGTGCGTGTTGTAGGTGTCCTGCAACCAGATGCCAATGCCGCTGCAATTCTGGAGCAGGCAGTTGTTCACGGTCATGTCCCGGCTCTGGGTCACGCTGAAGATACCACGGCCGCAACGATCGGAGCTGGCATACCCCAGCGTTCCGCGGCCATTGCTGTTCGCGCAACGGAACCCGGCATAGCCGCCGCCGTAATTGCAGTTGTAGGCGTTCACGGTGCTGCCCGAGGAGTTCAACGTCTTGTTCAGCAACAAACCGCAGCCGCTGGAATCACGCGCTGTAACGGTGCCGTAGTAGAAACCATCGACGCCATACGTTTCGAAGCCGTGGGCGGTCGGGCCAACCGACGTCGGACTGTTCGCGTTCACGTTGCGCGTCCAGCCGCCCTTGCTGTCATCGATGCGGAAGGGCAACCCTCCGCCGTTGTGGCTGCAGCCGCCGAGCGTGATGGTGCTGCTCGTTCGCACCCAGACGCCGTAACGCGGACTGCCGCTCATTTTGAGGTTATCGACGCGGATGTTGTTCTTGTTGTCGATCTGCACGACGGACGTGGCGCCATTGCCGTTCACGGTCACGCCATTGTAGTTGAGCCAGACGCCGTTCTTCGGCGCGACGCCGTAACTGGCGTCGGCGTTGCCGCTGTTTTTGATGTACACCGTTCCGGAGCTCATGTTGTTGATGCACGCCTGGATTGCGGCGTTCATGCTGGACCCGGTGTATTTGGTGGAGCCATCGACGCGGCCAGTCCACGTCGTGCCGGTTTTGAAAACTTCACCGGAGGCTGCCAGGGTTGATGTTGGGACCAGCGCGGCCAGGCTGAGGGCCGCGATGGCAAGGACATGTGGTTTCATGGTTGTGTTTTGTTGTTGGAGCCAGCGCAGATGATGCGGCGAACCTTGGGAGTTCGGCGAATCTGACCAATCCGATGCCCGGCTGAAGAGGATTCAGCGGCCCGTTCCACCCAATGCCGAACGCTGGACGCGCGGTCACCCGGACTGGTCTGCTGCGTTGGTGCGTGCCGACAGCGGAAACACTCGTTTCCGCCTCCGGTCAAAGTGGGACCGGATGGTTGCTTTGTTTACGGGTCAATTGTTAGCAGACCCAGAATGCATCCACATCACCAGTTTT
Source organism: uncultured Verrucomicrobia subdivision 3 bacterium (assembly GCA_946480555.1). The sequence continues at coordinate 7,901 of CAMLLE010000019.1, read as the reverse complement.
GATGAGCGTGAGAAGAAAAGGTGAGGCCAAAACTTGCCTCACGGCGAAACCTCGCCACGGCGCTTGAATGGCGCAACCGCTTTGCGGAAGAACCAGGACGCGGGCGATTAAATATCGCCGCGGTCCGCGGTTTTCAGGCGGTATAACGCGCGGATGGCTGCGGGCGAAAAACCTGACTGCTGTTTGTCCGATTTGGATTTCTCAACCGCGTTGCGTGTCAGACGAATCTGCTCGAGTTCGCCAGCGTCCAGCCAGAATCCGCCGCACGCAGGGCATTCATCCACTTCCACCGCCACGGTTGGACTGAACATGCGGCGCTTCAGCTTCATCTGCTGGCAACGCGGGCATTCACGCTTTCGAATCGGATCAACTCGCATGGCAGGCATGCGCGAGATTTGAATCAGAGCCTCTCCGGCGCTTTCGGAAACATCGTCCACCTGCTGGAGTTCAAAGAGGTCGAACCAGACACCGCCGCAGCCTCCACGGCAAACGTCCACGCGCAAGGTGCCGATTTGAAGTTCCGAAAGTTGATGAGAACAAGCCGGGCATTTCATAACCAAGTCGCGACATTCAAGAGCGCGGGAGCACAAATGGCAATGCCTGACTGATGCAGGAACCGGCCCTGGCGGCTGCAACGCCGTTGCCCCCGATTGCAATGGCGCGCGCCGACGCTTACGCTCAACACGCATGAAGCCTCCTGGACCGCGGGTGACGATGCGGCAAATCGCCGACCGGCTCGAGATCAGCCACACCACCGTTTCGCGTGCTCTGAAAGACGATCCGCGCATATCAGAATCACTGCGCGCCCGCATCCGGGAGGTGGCGGAGGAGATGGGTTACACGCCAGACCCGATGCTCGCCGCTTTGTCACTTTACCGCCGCAGCAACAGCGAACGTCCCATCACTGCGGCGCTCGCCTGGGTAAACTGCTGGCCCACGCCATCGAAGCTGCGAACGTTCAAGGAATTCGATCTCTATTGGAAGGGCGCCGCAGAGGAAGCCCGCCGAAGCGGTTATCGTCTCGATGAATTCAATTGCCCGGCCGAACTGCCACCCAATCGACTGCACGAAATCCTCCGCGCCCGCGGCATTCAGGGTTTGCTGCTCACGCCGAGCTGGTCCAACACGACGCCTGATTGGAGCCGCCTCGATTGGAATGAGTTCAGCGTCGTGCGATTCGGTTATTCGCTGCAACAGCCCGAGTCTCATCTCGTGAGCAGCGACCAGGTGAGCAATGGCGTGCTCGCATTCGAGAACATGTGGGCGAAAGGGTATCGCCGGATTGCGATGGTGATGTGGCGGCGGCAGGGCACGCGGCTGGTGCGCTTTTCGGCCGGCTACCTTTACGCACAATTGCGCCTCAGCAAACAACTCCGCATTCAGCCGCTGATTCTGGACGAAGGCGACCCCGAAGAAACACGGCGGCAACTCAGCACCGGTTTGAAGCAAATCAACGCCGACGCCGTGCTGACCGACATTCCGGAAATTCCAAACATGCTGCGCGAAGCGGGATTTCGCGTGCCGCAAGATCTGGGAGTGGCGACACTCAGCGTGCTCGATGGAAACGCGGATGCCGGCATCTACCAGAACTCGGAAGAGATCGGCGCCGCCGCGGTGCAGTTGTTGATTTCCCTGCTGCACCACAACCAACGGGGCGTTCCGGAATTCCCGCGTGAAGTGCTCGTGCCCGGCCGATGGGTCGATGGCTCAACGCTTCCGCCAAAAGCAGTCTAGAGCGGTTACCAGAAGAAATTCCCGACAACCGCGGAGACGCGGAGACGCGGAGCAATCAAAATAGAGCTTCCTCCGCGCCTCTGCGCCTCCGCGGTGAGATGATCCGGAAATGAATTTGGAGAAACGCTATAAACCACGGCAGGGTTGATGTTGCCCCGGATCAAGCCTGCAAACTCGCCAGCACTTCCGGATCGCGCACATCCACCCAACGCCCTTGAATTTCCAGACCCGCGATCGCGTGATGCGTCGCCAGCAGGCCGTTGATGGCATCGGTCAGCTCGTATTCACCGCGCGGAGATTTTTGAAGTTTCGCCGTTTGTTCGAACAGGGAAGGTTTGAAGATGTAGATGCCGGCGTTGTACCACACCGGATCGCCGGGCTTGAGCCAGCCTTCGCGCCGCAATGTTTCGACCTGTTCTGCGCTCGGTTTTTCGACAATGCGCTTCAAACGGAATTTTTCATCGAAGAAGTTCAGTCCGCCTTTCGTGACATCCTGCCCGCGCGTCACGGTGATCAATCCAGAAAAGTAATCTTCGGAGAACCGATGCACCATCTGCGCGTAGGTTTCCGGCTTCACCAGGATATCGCCGTAAGTGAGGAGGAACGGTGAGACGCCAATGAAATTCTTCGCCAGTTCCGGTGCTTTGCCCGTGCCGTCCTGGACCATTTGCCGGCCATACGCAATCCGCGCATTCCATTTGGACCCGTCGCCAAAATAGCTCTCGATCACGTCCGCCTGCCAGCCGGTCACGATGAAAATCTCGTGAATGCCCGTGTTGATGATGCCTTCCAGGATGTGTTCGAGAATGGGTTTGCCCTGCACCTTGAGCATGGGTTTGGGAACGTCCTGCGTGAGTTCCTTCATACGTGTGCCTTTGCCGGCGGCCAGAATGACAGCTTTCATCGCGCACAATGAACACGGACGCCACGATGCGAAAAAGAAAATTGTCAGGCGGTCGGGTTTTGCCTCCATGTTCAATCCCGCCCGGCGGCGGGATGTTGCGGCATGAAGCCGCGATCAGATACCAACGCCAGAGCGCGCCCGCAGCGCCGCGCGCGACATGCCGGCCATGCGCGAAATCAGGATCATGAGGAGAACTCCCGAACCAGCCTGAGCCGGGAACTTCGCGACCAACCGCCCGCCGATCGCAGCGCCACCGAACGGGAGAGCGAAACCCAGGGCAGCGAATTCACCGCTGAGCCTGGTATGAATCGGAAAAAGCAGGATGAATCGAGCAGGTTAAAGCCTGTCGGAAAATTCTAGAGCGGTTACCAGAAGAAATTTCCGACAACCGCGGAGACGCGGAGACGCGGAGCAATCAAAATAGGGCTTCCTCCGCGACTCTGCGCCTCCGCGGTGAGATGATCCGGAAATGAATTTGGGGAAACGCTATAGCAACGGAGCGCCTGTTCTGGAGCGCAACATTTCCAGCAGGCGGATTCCGATGCGAGCGAAGGAGCCATCGGCGAACGGCGACACGCCGCATTTTCAGAGCCTGCATTTTCAGACAGGCTCCTGGCGACTCACGGGATGAGGTGGTTGGAGGGGCGCAGCAGCTTCCGCCCCGGGACAGAGCCGGCGCCACGCCGCACTCGCCAGCTTGCGCCAGCGCTCGCCCGTGGTACCCCACTGGAACAATTCATAATAAAGCTTCCCGGGATGCGGCGGCGCGGCGAAATCGTATTCCGGTGCCTGACGAAATCGTTCCAGCGTGATGGGGAAATATTGCAGCACATGCTGCTGCGTGCGGTAGCAATCGAAGAGCTGCCGCTTGAAGTCGCGTTGCTCCAGGGTGAGCGGGGCGGTGTGGATTTCGGAGCGCGCGCGGGGAAGGAACTCGCCGGTTGCCATTATCCCCGCGCGGTTAAAGTAGCTCGCCGCCTCAACAATCATCGGCGCGTGGTGCTGAACCTTGAGCAGAATTCTCCGCGCCAGATGCACCGCCAGCGCCGCGGAATCGTGGTCCGGATGGCCCCCTTCGTACGGGTGGGTGACAACGAACTCCGGTTGCAGCTCCACGAAACGTTGAACCAGCGCTTCGGTGATCTCCACCAGGTGCAACACGGTCTCGTGGTCGGACAGGTGCAGCGAATGAATGTGCGACACCGAAATCCCGGAAAGTTTCGCCATTTGCAGCGTCTCTTGACGCCGTGACGCCGTGTAATCCTTGCGGCTGGGGAATCCTGCAGCCGCCGCATCGGTGGGGTTCCGCGGCGAACCATCCGTGATGTGGATCAGATGCGCGTCGCGCCACCGGCGCAGCTGCCCGCCGCAGCCAATCACTTCATCGTCAGGATGCGCCACCACAATCACGAGCTTCGGTGGAGCGGAGCTTTTGAAGAGAGCGGTGACCCAGTGCGGTTTCATCACGCCTCCTTTGCCCGATGAACCAGGCTGGATTCGCCGGCAACTTCTCTCCAGTGGCAAACGAATGCTTCGAGTTGTGTACGGGCTTCAATGTCGAAGACCGGAAGCACGGCTTTCGAAAAGCCCGCGCCTGCTGCTGGTGGGATGCCCTGCATAACGTCGCCTGACTTTTCGCAGATTCAGGAGCGGCCCCCAATGGGCTGACCACCGGTGGGCAAAGACCGGACCGTGCGGCTTCAACGCACGCGCGCAAAGTCAGAGAGACCAGCAATTCTCATTTTACTCCGTGGAGCGCGGCATTCATTGCCGCTTCGGCATCAAAACGCCCAATCTGCAGGAGCATTGAAGCGGCGTGAACGCCGCGCGCCGGTTAAAATGCGATTGCTGCAGAGAGACGCAAAGGGCGGAAGGACTTGGGCAGTCCTCCACTGCGACAATCAATCCTCTGAGAAGAGGTATTCCAGATCGGTCTGCGACAGGCTGCGAGCGAAACCTTCTTCGCCGAGCACATCGGCAATTGTCTGTGCCTTGCTCTGTTGCAGCTCCCAGATTTTTTCTTCCACCGTTCCGGGCGAAATGAGCCGATACGCATTCACGGTCTGTGTCTGGCCGATGCGATGCGAGCGATCGATGGCCTGCGCTTCAACGGCTGGGTTCCACCACGGATCGTAAAGCACCACGTAACTGGCGGTGGTCAGGTTCAAGCCCGTGCCAGCGGCCCGGAGGCTGAGGAGGAACACCGCGGGGTTCGGATCGTTTTGGAATGCCGAAACCACTTCCTGCCGGTCCTTGGTCTGGCCGGTGAGGATGTGCGTGCTGATGTTGCGTGCGCGGCATTCGCCGGCGAGCAACTCGAGCATCTGCACAAACTGGCTGAAGACCAAAACTTTCTGGCCTTGCTCCATCAACGAATCCAGCAACTCGAACAACGTTTCCGTTTTCCCGGAGAGCGAATCGTTGCCCACGAGTTTCGGATGGCAGCAGATCTGGCGCAGCCGGGTGAGCGCGGCCAGCACGTGCATCTTGCTCTTGTTGATGCCTTTTTCGGCGACGGCCTGCATGACCTGATCGCGGCTGCGGCGCAATTCGGCGAGGTAAAGCTTCCGTTGCTCTTCTCCCAGTTCGCAATCGCGACGCTGTTCGATGCGGTCCGGCAGATCTTTTGCAACGTGCTTCTTCAAACGGCGCAACAGCAGCGGACGCAACTTGGCGGACAATCGGCGTCGCGCGATGCGCTGGGCGGAATCGGCGTTCTCCACGCCGCGCGGTTCGTAGGTCTCGAGGAAATGCTCCTGCGTGTTCAGGTAAGTGGGCTGGACGAAATCCACGATGCTCCAGAGATCGAGCAGGCGGTTTTCAAGCGGCGTGCCGGTGAGTGCGAGACGATGCTCGGATTTGAGCTGCTTGACCGATTGCGTGACCTGCGCGCCGGGGTTCTTGATGAACTGCGCTTCGTCGAGAATGATCGCGCGGAACTGGAACTTTTGCAGTTCCTCCAGGTCGCGGCGGAGCAAAGCGTAGTTCGTGACGATGATGTCGTGCTGGGGAATCTGTTTGCGCAACACGTGGCGCGCGGAACCGCTTTCCAGCACCAGCACCTTCATGTGCGGCGTGAAACGCTCCGCTTCGCGGCGCCAGTTGTGCAGCACGGATGCGGGACAGATCACGAGGCAGGGCTTCGGGTTCTTCTTATGACGATCGTGCAGCCACGCCATCCAAGAGAGCGTTTGCAGCGTTTTGCCGAGGCCCATGTCGTCAGCCAGCACGCCGCCGAGGCGGATTTGCGCGAGGTGACAAAGGAAATCAAAACCGTCCTTCTGATACGGGCGCAGCTCGGCCTGGACGGTCTTGGGAATGTCCGAGGAAGGAACCCCTTTGAAGTTCTTCAGGTTCTCGCGCAGCGTCTTGGCTGCCGGTGAATCCGCAAAGCGCTTCAAGCCTTCTTCGTCCAGATGCGCGGCCTGCTCGAGACCGATCTTTTGCGCGATCGGCACCAAACCATCGATGCCGAGATCTGCCATCGCTTCATGAGCGGATTGAACAGCGGCGGTGTCGAGTTCCACCCAGCCGGAATCCGGCAATTTGACGAAGCGATTGGTTGCCACCGCCAAACGCTGGAGATCGGCTTGAGTCAGCTTCAACCCTTCCTGTTCCCATTCAGCGGACACGGAGAGCCAGTCGATGCCGCTGCCTTTGACAATCAAACGCGGCTTCAGCTGGCGCGGAGCAAGGAAGAGACGTTGAAAAGCCGGGTTGCCGAGGAAATCGGCTTCGGGCGGACGATCGGCCCAGGCGTGAGCCAGCGTGCCGAGGAAGTTTTCATTGGCGTCGCCGACCCACAATCCCGGTTCGGGCGTGAACCAGTCGAGCTTGCGCAGCCATTGCGTCGCGGGCTCGAGACGCGGGTCGTCGAGAATCTCCGGCTTGTCCGCGGGACGTTTGCGCGGCTCGTTCAACTGCCACTCATGACCGTTCCAAATCCAGCCGCTGTCGTCCCGTTTGCTGGTCGCGAGCAATCGCAGGCGGACTGATTCATCTAGCAATTCGAAGATGAACTGCGGCGTGGCCGGATGCGCGATGCAGAGTTCTTCCCAATCGAGACCGTTGCTCCCTTGCGTGCGGCGCAAATGCGTGAGCAGGCGGTGACTCAGTTTGCGGACTGGAACAGATGGGCGCGACCGCCAGAGCTCGATGACCGAGGGCGGCGGCGCGTTGCGCAACAGGTAGAAGGTATTGCCTGCGAGCACCAGCGGCGGCTGGCTGGAAAAGAAATGGACATCCTGCAGCGCGCAGATTTGCCGGTCGGGCAGCACAAGCCGATGCGTGAAAGCGAGGTTCTGGCCATCGCCGTTTTCCAGGTGAGGCACCAGTTCGGCGAGTTGTCCGTGGAAGAGCAGCGGCTTCTGGTCGTTCGCGCAGGTCAAACGGCCAGTGTGACCCCAGCGCGCGAGCCAGTGCATCAATTCGCTGTTGGAAAGCAGCAGCGTGGCGTCGCCGTCCTTGCGGTTGTGATGTGTTTCGGCGAGCCATTGGACGAATTCCCAATCCTGCGGCGGAAAGAGTTCCTGCTCGTGCGCCGCGCGAGTGGTCAGTTCCAGGATGTCCTGCAGCGAACGCACCTTTTCGCCTGTGCGCGGACGCGTGAGATGAAATTGAACCGCGAGTCGATTGCGCGAACTGAATTCCGCATCGGCCTGCGGTTTGCAGAGCACACGCAACGAGGCCCGCGGCGTGTCGAGATGCACCGGGCGCTGAGGGAACAGCCAGCCTTCAAGCTCCCGCACGAGTCGTTGTTCCTGTTCCGCTTCTTCCACTTCAGCGAAGCGATTCAGATTGGCGTGCGGCGCGAGTTCCGACGGCGGGGAACGATGGGCGCGGAGGAAGAGAAACGCGAGTTCCTCCAGACGATTGCTGCCCTGGGCGGCGAGCAGGCGCGGCCACCAGTCGTTCGTGGGGAAATCCTTGCGGGAAAGCGAAAGCTTCTCGAAGTAATCTTCGAGCAACAACCACGCGCGCTGGGAATCCGGGCAGACGGAAAAACTGCGCAGGATTTCCTCGCGCTCGGCGACGGCGGACTTCGAGTCTGAGAGTTCGCGGCGGAGATCAGCCAGCGCGCCATAGGTCTGGGACAGAACCTTCTGGTTGGCGTCGTATTTAGTGCTTCCCGCGCGCGAGCTGTTCCTATTTCTAATCAGGGTTTTAGCCATTCTGAGTAAAGCTAACCGGCCTCAACAACTAGCGGCCTACCATCTCGGCATAGTCCGCCCATGCTGGTCAATCCGAAATAAATATATTTTGG
>CAMLLE010000018.1 GCA_946480555.1 uncultured Verrucomicrobia subdivision 3 bacterium | reverse complement strand
GCATCGGCAACGGATCCGTGTTCATCTGTGTTCATCCGTGGTTGAAATTTCATCGGCTAGTCAAAATTTCCGCGAGGTGAATCGTCTTCAGTTTCTTGCCCTGCTTGTCCAGCAATCCCTGAATGTGCATCAGGCAGCTGGAGTCGTTCGAGATGATGTAATCCGCGCCGGTCTCGGCGGCTTGGGCGCACTTCACGTCACCCATCGCGGTGGAGATCATCGGGAACTTCGCGGCAAAGGTTCCGCCGAAGCCGCAGCAGATCTCTTCCTTCATTTCGACCAGTTGAAGGCCCTGCACTTTCTCCAGCAATACGCGCGGCGAGCGTTTGATTCCGAGTTCGCGCAGTCCATGGCAGCCATCGTGGAAGGTTACTTTCGCCGGAAACTTTGCGCCCAAATCAGTCACGCCAAGCTTGGTGACGAGGAAGTCGGAGAACTCAAAACACTTTGCGGAAAGCTTGTTTGCGTCCGCTTCAAATTCAGTGCCCGCGAAGAGTTGCGGATAAAATACTTTCAGCATCGCGCCACAGGAGCCGGAGGCGATCACGACGGCTTCCGCATCCTTCAAGCGCTTGATCACCGGCGTGGCAAGGTCGCGTGCTTCATTCCAATAACCGGAATTGAACGCCGGCTGGCCGCAGCAGTTGAGTTCCTCAGCGAAGTCCACCTTGTGCCCCAGCTGTTCGAGAATCTGCACGATGCTGATTCCGACCTTTGGATACAGCAGATCAACAAAGCACGGTATGAATAGGCTGACAGTCATGTTTGTGGGCTGGCGGATCACGCGAGCCGCAATGAGGTCGAAATAATAGAATCGAGCGGGGTCAAACCAAGCGCAATTTCCGGGGATGTTCTTTCTCTCGTCCTCCTCGTTGTCCTCGAGTTCTTCGAGGACGACGACGAGGACGACGGACGATTACGAAGAGGAAGCGAAGGCGAGTGCCCTGACGCTAGCTGCGGAGCAGCGGCTAGAAAGTAGCCCACGGCGCAAGCCGTGGGTTGAAGGTCCGGTAATCTCAAAGCCCCGGAAGGGGCGGCAGAAGCTCTTTCGCCGCGCTGCGGCTCCATTCCTCGTTCGCGGCGTCCCCATGGCTTGCGCCATGGGCTACTTGCTTCCGCCACTCCGTGGCTGCAATTGCGCCACGCAAATCGCCACTCGGCAATTCGCGACCTTTCGCTTAGGTTGGGCGCACTATGACCGACCCGCGTTACTTGAAGCTGGCGAAGTTGCTCGTTGAGTATTCCACCGAGTTGAAGAAGGGGGACAAGATCCTGCTGGACATGATCGATGTGCCGGATGAGTTCACGATTGAGTTGATCCGTGCGGTCCGGAAAGTGGGCGCAACACCGCTGGTGGAGACGCGGCACACGCGCGTCGGCCGGGAGCTGCTGCGCGAAACCAACGAAACGCATGCGACTCTCGCGCGAGACATCGAGATGTTTCGGATGAAGCGAATGCAGGCTTACATCGCGATCCGCGGGAGCGAGAACGCCAGCGAAAACTCCGATGTGCCCAGCGAGAAGTCATCCATGTATTCGCGCGTGATCCGGCCGGTGCTGAACTATCGCGTGAACAAAACGCGCTGGTGCGTCCTGCGCTGGCCCACGCCGAGCATGGCGCAATCCGCCGGCATGAGCACGGAGGCGTTTGAGAATCTCTATTTCGATGTCTGCACGATGGATTACCGGAAGATGGCGCGGGCGATGGGGCCGCTGGAACGCCGTATGAAGCGCGCGGACAAGGTCCACATCAAAGGCCCGGGAACTGACCTGCGTTTCAGCATCAAGAACATTGGCGCCAAGATGTGCAAAGGCGATCGCAACATTCCAGATGGTGAAGTCTTTTCCTGTCCGGTGAAGGACTCCGTGAACGGGACGATCCAGTTCAATACGCCAACGCTTTATCACGGGACCAAGTTCGAAAACGTCCTGCTCGAGTTCAAGGACGGCAAGGTGGTCAAAGCGACCGCGAACAATACCAAGCGCTTGAATGAGATTCTCAATACCGACGCTGGCGCGCGCTACATCGGCGAGTTCTCGCTCGGGTTCAATCCTTACATCCTGAACCCGATGTGCGACATCCTGTTCGACGAGAAGATCGCCGGTTCAATGCACTTCACGCCGGGCCAGGCTTACGAGGAATGCGACAATGGAAATCGTTCGGCGGTGCATTGGGACATGGTGCTGATCCAAAGGCCCGAATGGGGAGGCGGCGAAATCTGGTTCGACGACGAACTAATCCGAAAGGACGGCATTTTCCTGCCAAAAGATTTGAAGCCGCTGAATCCGGAGAACCTCAAATAACGTAGCGGCGCCTCTGGGGAGCGCCGCCATTTCGAACGTGAAGATTGCGGCGCTCTGCCGAGACGCCGCTACGCAAAAATCACCTGCCGAAGCGCTCGGGCATCGATCTGCTATGGCTTTGCAACTTGGTCCCACACCATCGGCGCGTTGCGGATATCCAGAGCCCAGTAGATGCCGCCCAGGATATGCGTCTGATACGCTTTGCTGACTTCGACGGCGTTCTTCCGATCCTTGATGTTCGGATCCGCATCCCAAATGTCTTCCCGATGCCCGAGCGACGTGTAAAAAACTTTGCCCTGGCCGAACTCGCGCGTCCAAGCGACCGGGAAATGACCGGGCGACTTGTTGTTCGGATGCTTGTCGAGCGTGATCAAGTCGCGGACGCGGGACTTGTCGTAGTTCTTGAAGAGATAAATTTCCTCCTGCGTGATCGGCCAGAGCTTGCCGAGATGTGCCGTGGAGGGATGCGTGGTGTCCTGGATGCAGCATTCCACACCGACCTGCGCGCCGTGGCTCTGAAAATGACCGCCGATCATCTCGATGTATCCCGGCCAGCGAGGAAATGTGTCCGTGGCTGAATGCATGCCGATGAACGCCTTGCCGGAACGCAGCCAGTCCAGGAAACCTTCCTTGTCCGGTATGGGCAGGTCACCGGTGGTATTCGCGAAGATCACGCCGTCGTAGTTCTTCAGCGATTCGGCGCTGAGCTTCTCGAGTTCTTTCTTCAACTTCGCTTCCCACTCCGCGTGCGCCTGCCGGAATGCGGCCTGCGTTTCTTCGGTGGGCTGTCGCGGCGCATTTGGTTTGCCCTCGGGTTGACGGACAAAATCCAGGGTGAACGTCTTGGTTTTTTCCGCCAGTTCGCTCAAGACCTTTTCCGCTGTGGGAATGGAACTGTGGCGGAATCCGACGGTCGTGGTGACGACGAGCAGCTTCTTGGGAGCATCGGCAGCAATGGCCGCAAGGCCCGTTAACGCGACGCCGACGAGAGCCAGCAAGATTTTTTTCATAGGTTTAGTTCAAACTTCGCGTTTGGTTTCAGCTTTTAAAACTGATCGCATTTCGGCGGTCGCAGATTGCCACTCCAAGTTATTTTCCCTCATTCAAGGGACGCACCCAGATGTTCCGGAAGCGCATCGGGTTGCCGTGATCCTGTAGGGAAATCGGTCCCGTCGGCGGATGCGGGCTGTATTTGCCGAAGGTCTTCCAGCCCGTCGGGCCGTTGTAGGCTTGATGATGCTGCACCAGCACGCCGTTCAAAAACGCGGTCAGATAAGCCGGCGTTTCAACGGTGCCATCCGCCTTGAATTTGGGCGCCGTGAACACGACGTCGTAAACCTGCCATTCGCCGGGCGCGCGGCTCACGTTAGCCAGCGGCGGGCGTTGTCCATACATCGCGCCGACCGTGCCATCCGCGTAAGTCAGGTTTTCGTAACAGTCCAGAATCTGGAGTTCGTACCGGCCCATCAGGAAGACGCCGCTGTTGCCGCGGCCCTGACCATTTCCCTTTGGTGGCGGCGTGGCGAATTCCAGGTGCAATTGAACATCGCCAAATTCCTGGCGCGTAAAGATGTCTCCCTTTGCCGCTGTCACCGCGCCGTCATCCACCTTCCAGGCTGCGGCCTGGCCGTCCTTGTTTCGCCACTGCGAAAGATCTTTGCCATCGAACAGGACGATCGCATCAGACGGCGGCTTGCCGGGTTGCTCTTGCGTGCTGAAGGTGCCGGGTTTCACGACGGGCGGTTGCGGGCGATTCGGATCATGCACGTGCCAGGTGGTGCCTGGAACGATGGGCGTGTTGGTGAAACCGTCGGTGTTTACGCGGGGAACCTCCACCGCGTTTTGCGCCGTCGCCGAAAGCGCGGCGGCCGCGAGAAGACTAAAAGCTGTCGTTCTGATCATAAGGGGGCGGACGTTCCGTTGTTTGTTTGACCTTCGCTGCTCGTTTATTGACTGATTCTGACAGGCCAAAGTTACGTCGCCTCTGGCCATTGATTAATTGCATCTGGCGAAGCTGGACTTTAATGCAGCCGCTGTTTCCAGGAGTTGACGATTTCCTGGAAGATGTTCTTCAAATCGTGCTGAAGGTCCCATTTCGGGAAATGCGTCTTCATCTTCGAAAGATCGCTGTAATAACAGATGTGATCGCCAATGCGCGCCTGATCGACATACGTGTAAACCTGCTTCTTGCCAGAGCATTCCTCCGCCAGCTGGAAGGCTTCAAGGATTGAACAGGAATTCCCCTTGCCGCCGCCGAGATTATAGACCTCGCCGCAGCGCGGATTCTGGGCGAACTCGAACATGAAGCGCGCCACGTCTTCGGAGTGGATGTTGTCGCGGACCTGTTTTCCTTTGTAACCGAAAACTTTGTATTCGCGGCCTTCCAGATTGCACTTCACCAGGTAGCTGAGGAAACCGTGCAGTTCCACGCCGCTGTGGTTCGGCCCGGTGAGACAGCCGCCGCGCAAGCAGCAAGTCGGCATGTTGAAGTAGCGGCCGTATTCCTGCGCGATGATGTCCGAAGCCACCTTTGATGCGCCGAAGAGGGAGTGTTTGGATTGGTCGATCGAGAAACTTTCAGGGATGCCATTCGCGTAGGCAGCGTCCGCGTAGTCCCAGCGCGTAGCCAATTCCTGCAAGGCAATTGTATTGGGCCGATCGCCATAAACCTTGTTGGTGGACATGTGAATGAACGGCGACTCCGGACACGACTGGCGGGCGGCTTCGAGCAGGTTCAACGTGCCGACGGCGTTTACATCAAAATCGTCAAAGGGAATCTTCGCCGCGAGATCGTGCGAAGGCTGGGCAGCGGTGTGAACGATCACGTGCGGTTTCAGATCTTTGAGCAATTGCAGCACGCCCGGTCGATTCCGCATGTCCAGTTCGTGATGGGTAAAACCCGAGAGCGATTTGGCCAGGCGCTCCTGGTTCCAGCGCGTGTTGCCTTGGGGGCCGAAGAAAACCTCCCGCTGATTATTGTCCACGCCATGTACGGCGTAACCGCGCGCATGGAAGAAAGCCGAAACTTCAGACCCGATCAGGCCCGACGAACCTGTGACCAGACAGATTTTACTCATGGCGCCGGAGAGTAAGGAGCCTGGCCCGCGGCGGCAAACTTGATTTCAATGCCTGGCGTTCCGCAATTTCACGGCGCGGAAGCCGATTTGGCGGCGGCGATGAACTCCTTCACTTTCACTGGATCCTTTTTCCCCGGCGCGGATTCAACCCCGCTGGAAACATCCACCCCAAAGGGCTGCACTTTCGCCACGGCTTCGGCGACGTTTGAAGGATTCAATCCGCCCGCGAGGAAAATGAGTTTGCCGGATTTCTTCGCTTCGACTGCAAGATCCCAGTTGAACTTTTCGCCCGTGCCACCAAGGCCCTTGTCGGAATACGCGTCCAGCAGCCACGCGTCGGTTGGATAATTCTTCAACATGCCCAATGATTCTGCGTCGCGAATGCGAAACGCCTTCATGCTCATCAAGCCAAACTGCGTGCAGAATTCGGGCGATTCGTTCCCGTGAAATTGCAGCAGGTTCAATCCGCACTCCCCGATCGCGCGGAAAACCAGTTCCTCGTTCGGATCGACGAAGACGCCCACGCGCAAAACAAACGGCGGCAAATGACGAGTGATGCTGACGGCATCCTCCACCGTCACATGACGCGGGCTGCGATCGTAGAACATGAAGCCCAGCGCATCGGCACCGGCTTCGGCCGCCTGCAACGCGTCTGAACGGCTGGTGATCCCGCAAATTTTAACTTTGACTGCCATTGGTCGCACAGCATTCCACCGGTGCCGCTTAATCTCAAATCTTTCGCTGCGAACTTCCGGCTCAACCGGCAATGGCCGTTAGATGACTGACCAGCTCGCGCGCCACGTTTGGATCATCGTAACGCCGCATGAAATGCTTTTGATCTGGAGCAAGCGGGGTGGCATTGCGAAAGGCGCGCACAAAAGCAGCCGGTTCTCCCAGCGGCACGTAAATCGGAAACTCACCGAAGATCGACCGGTAATGCGGCAGCTCGTAGCACAAACAGCGGCACTCACAATACAGCGCTTCCGCCAGCGCAATACCCCAGCCTTCCTCGTAGCTGGGAAAAAAGAAATACGCTGCCTTCTTCATCAGCGCGATCTTGCCATCTTCCGAGACGAAACCTGCGAGCTCAATGTTCTTCACGCCGAGCCGCTCCATTTCCGAAACCAGGAACTCACGTTCCGGCCCGGTTCCGACCATAACCAGCCGCAGTTGCGAATGCGTGGCCTGAAGTTCCTTCATCACCTTCAGCAGATCGAAAATGCCCTTCTGCGAAACCAGCCGGCCCACAAAGCACGCCAGGTTCGGATCCTTCGGCTGGTCCGGCACCGCATCGATGAGTGCGGCGTCGAAACCGGCGGGCAGCACGAACATCTTCTTCCCCGGCAGACGTTCCGCCAGCTGGCCTTTCACGTAATCGTTGCCCGCGATGATGAAATCGCAGGCGACGTTCAGGATTCGCATCGTCAACCACTGCTCAAACTCCGCGATGCCGAAGCGGATGCGCGTGGTCCAGTTCACCGCCTTGCGCTTGGGGTTGATGTGGTAAATGACGGCGCCCTTGTGCCGCGCGTTCCAGAACCAGACGGGAATGACATCCACGGCGAAGGGCGACGCCGAGAGCGCGACATCGTATTTCTGACGCACGCGAAAGCTCCAAACCACGCCCTGGAGGATGCGGAACAGGAACAGCGAGACGATGCCCACCAGGCTCAGTCGGTTGTTGCGGCGCGTGAGAAACAGGCGTCGCGCATTTGGAATGAAGCTTTGGGCCGAATCAGGAATCAGCACATCCGGGTTCAACCCGGAAAGCCGGATGAATTTGAACAACACCAGGTCGCCGCCGCCGACGCTCTTGCCCTTTTCCGCCAGGCTGCCGTTGAGCGAAACGAAGACGGAAAGCGGCACTGTGCTGCTTGTCGGTTCAGAACTGGATTGGGCCGGCGTCATCGGGCAAATGCGCCCGTAGTGACCCACACGCCTCCGGCGGATTCAAGGGCAAATTCACCCGCGCATCAGCGGGCAATCCCGTTCAGCCTCGCCTGCAGGAATCCACCCCGCAGATTCGCCACGTTCTGAAATCCCCGGCCCTGCAGCGCGCATGCGGCGAGATAACCGCGCTGGCCTTTCTGGCAGAAGGTCACGATTTTCCGGTCGCACGGCAACTCGCCAGTGCGGTCGCGAAGCTCGTTCAACGGAATGTTCGTCGCGTTGCGAATTGTTCCCAGTTCCGCCACTTCATCCGCATCACGAACGTCCAGCAGGAATTCGCCATCCGGCTTCCAGGTTTCGGGCGCGACCGTGGCAATGTCGCCGCGTGCAATATGACTCGCGACGAAACCAGCGGTGTTCACGGGATCGTTGGCCGACCCGAATGGCGGCGAATACGCGAGATCGAGATTTTCGAGATCGAAGACAGACATTCGTCCCGCGATGGCCGTCGCCAGCACATCGATGCGTTTGTCCACACCGCGTTCGCCCATCACCTGCGCCCCAAGCAGCCGTCCCGAGCCTTCTTCGGCGATGACCTTGATCAAGACCGGAGTGGCGCCGGGATAATAATGCGCGTGGCTGTGGTCGCGCGTCAGGCTGGTGAAGAAGCTGAACCCGGCTTTTGCAGCTTGTGCGCTGTTCAACCCGGTGAACGCCGCCGTCATGTGGCGGAGCCGAACGATCGACGTGCCCAATGCTCCAGGATAGGTCATCCGCGCGCCGGCCGCGTTCGAGCCAGCGATGCGACCTTGCCGGTTCGCGGGGCCGGCCAGAGCGATCCGGGCTCGCGCGCCTGTGAGTGCGTGAATCGTTTCCGCGGCATCTCCCACGGCGTAAATGTCCGGATCAGACGATTCCATTCGGCCATTGGTGCGCACGCCGCCCGTGATGCCAATTTCCAAACCCGCCGCCCGCGCCAGTTCAACTTCGGCTTTGACGCCGACACTGAGGAGAATCAAATCCGCCGGCAGCTTGCTCCCATCGGCGAACTCGACACCGTCTTTCGTGAAGCGCACCGCTTCGGCACCGGCGCGCAGCTGGAATTCACCATCCAGCACTTCCTGCTGGAGATGGGCTGCCATGTCGGAATCGAGCAACGGCAGGAGATGCGGATTGCGTTCCACTACCGTCACCTGAATGCCCCGATGATGAAACGCTTCAGCCATTTCCAGGCCGATGAAACCGCCGCCAATCACCACCGCCCGCCGTGGCTGTTGTTCGTTGACGAAGCGTGCGATGCGGTCCATGTCGGGAATGTCCCGTAACGTAAACACATGCGGGAGGTCCACTCCCTGAATCGGCGGCACGATCGGTTTCGCGCCCTGGCTGAGGATCAGCTTGTCGTAGCCAACTTCGCGGATGATGCCGTCCGGGCCGCGGACAGCGACGGCTTTGTTCGCGCGATCGATCGAAAGCACTTCGTGGTTCACATGAGCATGGATGCGCGATCGTTCCCAAAATTTCTCCGGAGTCATGATCACGAGTTTCGAACGGTCGGCGATCTCGCCGCCGATGTAGTAGGGCAGTCCGCAGTTGGCGAAGGAGATGTAAGGCCCGCGTTCAAACACGTGAATCTCCGCCTGTTCGTTCACCCGCCTTGCCCGAGCCGCGGCCGAGGCGCCGCCGGCAACACCACCCACGATCACGATTTTTCGAGGAGCATTCATGGTTCAATTCCTTTCCGTGGCGCAACAGCTTCCCTCGCAGCCCGACCGGTTCCAGGGCATTCGAGCGAGGAACAGGGCCAGCCCGCAGAATCCCGTAAGACCCGCGACCAGAAGGCCGGCCCCGGTGATGAACGGCAGCACAGCGAAGCGAGCATCGACTGTCAGCGCCAGGGCCGCGCCCGCCGCCGAGACCGCACCGACGGCGATTTGCACCTGGCGCATCAGGGGCAGCACCTTGGATCCTCCGCGGTTCACCGGCAACCCGGCATCGATCCACGCCTGCGTGCCGCCTTCCACGAGGACGCATCGGCTGACGCCCGCGCGGCGCAATTGAGCTATGGCCCGGGATGCGCGTGCGCCGGACTGACAAAGCACGTAAATCGGTTTGCTGTTCCCGCCGTCGTCGCTTAGAAACTCCCGTGCATCCAGCCTGTCCAATGGCGCCAGTCGCGCCCCTGGAACATGTGCGGCACGGAATTCGGCGGGCGTCCGGACATCCAGGAGATCGACCTCTCCGGCAGCCATGAGCTGGTGCAGTTCGCGGGGCGAAACCGCGGTTTTAAAGCAGTTGTCATTCATACTCGAATGACTATATAACCATACAGTAATATGTCAACCAGCGGAAAACCCCGGGCTTTGACGGATGCGGAACTGGAAGAAGTGGCCCTGCATTTCCGGCTGCTGGGCGAGCCGATGCGGCTGCGCATTCTGCAGGCCATCTGCAAGAAGCCGCTGACGGTGACCGAGATCGTGACCGCGATTGGCGCCACGCAGGCCAACGTGTCCAAACACCTTTCGCTGCTGGCTTCGGCAGGAATCGTCACGCGACAGAAGGACGGCCAGTGTGTGTATTACGGGATGAAGGATGAGCTGACGTTGAAGATGTGCCAGCTCGTGCACAGCCAGTTCGTCGAATAGCGCTACTTCGCGGGCGTATCGAGCCGCCCGTATTTCCGAATCTCCGGCCAGACTGCGGCGACCAGGATCACGGCGAGAATGGTTCCGACGCCGCCGGTCACCACGGCAATCATCGAGCCCATCGCGAGGGTGTTTCCAATGGCCGGGCCGAACAGGTGCGCCACCGTGCCCGATTCCACTTCACCCAGTTCGTTTGAAGTTCCGATGAACAGGCTGTTCACGGCGGAAACGCGTCCGCGCTTTTCGTCCGGGGTGAGAATCTGAACCAGCGTCTGGCGAACGATGACACTGATGTTGTCCACTGCGCCGCAGACCACCAGCGCGCCGAACGACAGCCAGAAGGTGCGCGAGAATCCGAATACGATCGTCGCCACACCAAACGCAACCACCGACCAGAGCATCGCCCGCCCGGCGCGTTCCAGCGGCGGCAACCGCGCGATCACCAGCGTGCAGAGCACCGCGCCGATGGGCATTGCCATGCGAAGCCCGGCCAGGCCGCCGGGACCGGTTTTCAGAATTTCTTCCGCGTAGATTGGGAACAGCGCCGTGGCTCCGCCGAGCAGCACGGCGAACAAATCCAGCGTAAGCGTCCCGAGAATGATCCGGTTTCGGAAAACGAAGTCGAAGCCCGCGCCGAGATTGCGAAACGAGATCGGCTCGCGCGCCTTTACCTTGTGTTCCCGCCGGATGCAGCTGACGAGCCCAAGGCACGTCAGTGCAGCCGCCACGTTGATCAGGTAAACGATGGCAGCGGGGTGCGCCATGCGTTTCTCCAGCCACGCGACGAGCAAGCCGGCAATCGCCGGACCTGCCATTGATGAAAGGTGAAACGTTCCGCTGTTGAACGCGACGGCCTGCGGAAATTGATGCGGCGGCACAATGTGGGGGAGAAACGCGGCGCTGGCCGGCCAGAGAAAGGTGCGCGCGGCAGCCACGAAAAAAATGCAGCAATAAATCCAGCCTACCGGCGCGTTCAACGCCGAGATCGCGGCCAGGCCCAGGCTCGCGCAAGCCAGCACCACAGTCATCGACATGATGATCCGCTTGCGGTTGAAACTGTCCGCGACGTGCCCGGCCGGCAGCGTGAGCGCCACCATCGGCACCATGAACGCCAGTCCGACCATGCCCAAGGCGAGCGCCGAACGCGTGCGTTGATACAGCTCCCACGAGACGGCGAAGATCACCATCTGCTGACCGATTGAGAGGGAGAATCTGCCGATGAGGTAAACGAGAAAGTCCCGGTTGCGCAGAACGGCGTAACGCACCTTGTCTGCATCCGCAGCGACCGCCGATTCGACTTCAACTTCCGGGTCGTTCATTGGAGTGGCCGGAACGTAAACATTTCAACTCATGGTCGAGTTCCGTCGCGCCAGAAACGCGGAGATGCCGCCCAAGGCAATTCCGATGAAGAAGCCAACAACGTGGGCTGTGTTCGCGACCCGTCCAACCCACCCCAGGTAACAGATCACCTGCCACAGGACCAGCATCCAGACGCTCTGTGGATCGAGATAGAGCCCCGACGCGCGATCGTACCGTCCACGAATCCAGACGTAGCCGACCAGCCCATAAACCACGCCGGACATGCCGCCGAAGTTCGCCCCGCGGCCGATGAACAGTTGTGCAAGATTCGAAACCGCGGCAATGACCGCGATAAGCGCGAACAACTTGAACGTGCTTTGCCGCGCTTCAATCATCGACCCGAGCTGGTAAAGCCACATCATGTTGAACACGAGATGAATTGGGCCGAAGTGAAGGACGATCGGAGAAAACAGCCGCCAGAATTCGCCCGCGCGAATCTCTGGCAGATGGTAGCCGCCGATGTCGGGCTGCGTGATGAGGAACGTGCGCACGGATTCCTCATTCGTGCCCAGCTGTGTGTAAACAGCCACAATCACACACACCACAATCAGCAGGAACGTCAGCAGGCCGATGCCGTAGCCGCCGATCTTCGGAAAGAGGCTGCGGCTGGTGCGAACCCGCTTGCGATAGGCTTCCTGCTCCAGCTTGTGCAAGGCGCGCGCCTTCTCCGCTTCTGCGCCAGCGGTGAGAAACTCCGCGGCGTTCGGATCGGCGAGGTAGCGACCGAGGAATTCTTGTGCGCGCGGCACGGCGTCTTCATCGTGAATCCAGATCGCAAAGGAGCCGTCGTTCTCGCGTTCCACTTCGTTGGAAACGCCTCGTGCGACCAGGAAGTCGCTGAACACGCGCGCCTGGCCGCCAGGTAAGTGGCCGATGTGTCTCATCGTGATGCGGATCTCGCCTTGGCGGAGCGTCCGCGAGGTTTGCCGTAGCTGACTCGTTCCTTCGTTGCCGCCGCCGCTCCTGGCGCAGGCGTGCCTTTGCCGCCGTCCAATGCGCGTTTCAATTCCCGGATCTGATCGCGCAGCAACGCCGCTTTCTCGAATTCAAGATTGTTCGCCGCCGCCAGCATTTCCTGTTCAAGCTCGCGGACGGTTTCCGCAATGTCGATATCCACCCCTGCTTCATTGAGCACCGAATGCGATTGCTCGCGCGTTTCCTTGAACGACGAAAGGCTTTCCTCGACGGCGCGGCTGACGCTGCGCGGCGTGATGTTGTGTTCCTTGTTATAGGCGAGCTGCTTCGTGCGGCGGTATTCCGAAATCGCGAGGAACTTCTGGATGCTCTGGGTTTTCACGTCGGCGTAAAGAATTACTTCGCCATTCAGATGCCGCGCCGCGCGCCCGGCGGTCTGGGTCAGGCTCGTCGTGCTGCGCAAGTAACCCTCCTTGTCGGCATCGAGAATTGCGACGAGCGAAACTTCCGGAAGATCGAGCCCTTCGCGCAGCAGATTGATTCCGACCAGCACATCGAACTCTCCCTTGCGCAGGGAACGGAGAATTTCCACCCGCTCAATCGCGTCGATTTCGCTGTGCAGATATTGAACATTGATTCCGATTTCGCGCAGGTAATCGGTCAATTCCTCTGCCGTCCGTTTCGTCAACGTGGTCACGAGCACGCGCTCCTTCTTCTCCACGCGCAAGCGGGCCTCGTTGATGAGATCGTCGATCTGCCCTTTCAGCGGCTTGAGTGTGATCTTCGGATCGATCAGGCCGGTCGGCCGCACGACCAGCTCGACGACGCGGTCCTTCGACCATTCGATCTCCTTCGCGCCGGGCGTGGCGCTGACATAGACCGTCTGGTTTTGCAGCGATTGGAATTCCTCGAAGTTCAACGGCCGGTTATCCAAGGCGCTCGGGAGCCGGAATCCGTGTTCGACCAGCACCGTTTTGCGCGAGCGATCGCCAGCATACATGCCGCCGATCTGCGGAACGGTCGCGTGCGATTCGTCGATCACGAGCAGGTAATCCTTGGGAAAGAAATCGAACAGCGTGCAGGGACGTGAACCGGGCGCGCGCCCGGCGAGATGGCGGGAATAATTCTCGATACCGGAGCAAAAGCCCATTTCTTCCATCATCTCGAGGTCGTATTCCGTGCGCATCTTGATGCGCTGGGCTTCGAGCAGCTTCCCTTCCTTCTCGAACCATGCGATGCGTTCGCTGAGTTCCTCGCGAATGCGCAGCAACGCCGGGCGCAGCTTCTCAGACGGCGCCACGTATTGCTTGGCCGGAAACACCATGGCCGATTGCAGCGGCTCCAAAGTTTCCCCGGTCAACGGCTCGAAACGCGTGATGCGTTCGATCTCGTCGCCGAAGAACTCCACGCGCAAAGCGTCCTCGCGTCCAGCCGGGCAAAGCTCGACGGTGTCGCCGCGCACGCGGAATTGGCCGCGGGTGAACTCAATGTCGTTTCGCGAATACTGCAGATCGACGAGCCGCCGCAGAAGATCCTCGCGCGTGATCTGCTGGCCGACGCGGATGGGGATCACCATTGCTTCGTAATCTTCGCGGCTGCCAATGCCGTAGATGCACGACACGCTGGCGATCACGATGACGTCGCGCCGCGTGAACAGCGAACTCATTGTCGAAAGGCGCATCCGTTCGATCTCCTCATTCACGCTCGAATCCTTCTCGATGAACGTGTCGGTGCGCGGAATGTAGGCTTCCGGCTGGTAATAATCGAAGTAGCTGACGAAGTATTCGACGGCGTTGTTCGGGAAGAAGCCCTTGAACTCGGCGTAAAGCTGCGCGGCGAGCGTTTTGTTGTGCGAGATGACCAGCGTGGGACGTTCGATTTGCTTGATGACATTCGCCATCGTGAACGTCTTGCCGGAACCGGTCACGCCGAGCAGCGTCTGGTGTTTCACGCCCTGGCGCAGTCCATCGGCGATTTTCGCAATCGCCTGCGGCTGATCACCGGAAGGTTCATAGGGTGAAACCAATTCGAACATGACGCCGCAAGGTAAGGTTGCGCCCAAACGAGGTCAAACCGGCAGCCGAGAGAAACCAGCGATTCGCATTTTGATGGCCGGGAGCCCGGCCCTGGGCATCCGCG
>CAMLLE010000017.1 GCA_946480555.1 uncultured Verrucomicrobia subdivision 3 bacterium | reverse complement strand
CTGCCGCAGAAGACAACGCATCAATCCACCAGCGCCTTCGGCGGCCCGGCCTCCGGCGCAGACACGCAACCGGCTCCTGCCAAGAAAGCCAGCGACGTGGTCAGCGAAGCCGTTGACGCCGTCGAGAAAGCCAGGCCGGTCCGCACCGGTCCCAAAGTCGGTCGCAACGACCCCTGCCCCTGCGGCAGCGGCAAGAAATTCAAGCAGTGCTGCGGCCGGTAAATCCCGCGTGACTGGCGCGGACGCAACGCGAGTTTGGCTCAAGTTCACACCGCGCCGTCCGATGTGCTGTCAGGTTTTAAGCTGGAAATAGGTGTTAGGGCGGCGGAGCTGCCGGGACCGTCTCAAAATTGCGGCATCCAGCTCCGAAGGAGCAGAGGCCGGTGGCCACGGGTGGAGCGAAGCGAAACCCGTGGAAGGAAGAAGAAGAACTCAAGCCCCGGCAGGGGCGGCACAATCCGTCGCCCGCTTTGGGGCGAGGATTGATCCGATTTGCAACCACGGGTTCCGCTCGCGCTTCACCCGTGGCTACCAGCCTCCGCTCCTTTGGAGCTGAGACGCGAACCGCGCGGCAAAATAAAACCGCAGAAGACCGCCACCAGCTTAATCGGCCTGCTCAGACAATTTCGCGATGCGATCCATGCACGCCATGACAGCACTGACGAACGCGATGTTGCGATCCGGAAATCTCCGGCGCGTGACGGCCGTTCTTTGCCTGGCGCTGTTTCTCAGCCTGCAAGTCTTCGTGGCGTCGCGGCTTCTTCATGCGGAAATTTGTTCCGATGCCGCCGCGCCGTCGCATGAGTGCCCGGTCACATTGCTGGCCCAGGGCCAGGTCAGCGCGCCGCCCGCCATCCCGCCGCTGGTCATTGCGCTGATTGGAATCGCGCTTGGGGTTCCAGCCGTTCATCTCGCCGCCCTTTCCCGATTCGATCCCGTCTTGATTCCGACGCGCGGCCCGCCCCGCCGTTGATTCCTCCGCAGTCCGTTCGTTTGGTTATGGCCCGTGCGCCGGTTGCGGCGTTCGGCTGTGCTTGAATCAATGTTTAACTCGACCGTTATTTTACAGGAATCGTATGAAGAGAATTTTTTGGATGGCGTGCATTGGCCTGACCGCTGCCAGCGCCCTGGGACAGGAATCCGAAGTGGACCTGCTGAAACGCCAGTTGCAGCAGATGCAGGAAAACTTTGAGCGCGTTCAACGCGAACAGCGCCAACAGATCGACGCACTCACCGAAAGGCTGAACGCGCTGACGAACCCGCCGGTCGCCGTCGCGGTCGCGCCGGAAAATCCACCCACCCTGGATGCAACTGGCACCGCGGCGCAGCCGTGGCGCCCCACCGATCCCATCCGCATCGGCGGCGTGCAGCGCGCGTATGTGGATGTCGGCATGGTCGCCACCTTCGCGGCAGGAACTTCAACCGCGGAAGACATCGAGGAAGGACTCCAACCGGGCGGGCACGATCCCAACCAGCGCGGCTTCACCGTGCAAGGTGCAGAGTTGAATTTGCAAGGCGCGGTCGATCCCTACTTCCGTGGCAATGCGAACATTCTGTTTGCGATCGATTCCGGCGGCGAATCGTTCGTTGAACTGGAGGAAGCATGGCTGGAGACGATTTCCATTCCCGGCAATTTCCAGATTCGCGCCGGGCAATTTCTCAGCGAGTTCGGGCGGCAGAACACATTGCACCCCCATGCGTGGGCGTTTGTGGATGCGCCGCTGGTGAATGCGCGCCTGCTCGGTCCTGATGGACTGCGCAATCCAGGTGCACGGATTTCCTGGCTCGCGCCGACGCCTTTCTATTCTGAATTGTTCCTCGGAGTTCAAAACAGCCATGGCGAGACCGCGGCTGGATTTCGCAGCGCGGGCCACAGCCACGGCGGCGAAGAAGAGGAAGAGGAACTGCCGTTTGGATTTCGCCATCCGGACAACGACCGCGGCGTGAGGCAGTTCGACGATCTGCTGTTCACTCCGCGTTACGCGGCTTCGTTCGATCTGACGGATGCGCAGACGCTGCTCCTCGGTGTTTCGGGCGCGTTCGGTCCGAACTCCAGCGGCGCGGGCGGCGATACGCGCACGGCCATCGGCGGCGCGGATGTTTATTGGAAATGGAAACCTGCGAATGCGCATGGTGGCTTTCCATTCGTCTCGTTCCAGAGTGAGGCGATGATTCGCCGCTATGAACTCGGCGCGTTTGATTGGGATGAAGATGGCAATTCAACGGTCAGCGAAGGCGAAGTGGTCGATCCAGCCACCGGTCTTCCGGCAAATCTGGAACGGGAAGCGGTTCTCGATTGGGGATTCTATTCGCAATTGCTCTACGGCTTCCGCAAAGGCTGGGTCGCCGGACTGCGGCTGGATTACGTTTCCGGCGAAACCGCAGATTACGAACGGCTCGGTCTCACGCTGGATGGCGAACCGATCGGCCGCGATCCATTGCGCGCCGAACGCTGGCGGCTGTCACCGAATCTCACGTGGTATCCGACGGAATTCTCGAAGATCCGGCTGCAATACAATTACGACGATCGCACGGGCATGGGCGTGGACCATTCCATCTGGCTGCAATTCGAGTTTCTGCTCGGCGCGCACGCGGCGCATAAATTCTGAAGCGGTGTAACTTGTCACGAACATGAAAGCTTTACTCGCGCTTCTTTCGCTGGCGCTCGCCACGGTTCCCTTCACCGCCAGCGCCAAACTCAACGTCGTGGCCACCACGCCCGATCTCGCCGCAATCGCTCGCGAGATCGGCGGCGACAAAATCGAACTCACCACGCTCGTCCGGCCGACCGAGGATCCGCATTTCGTCGATGCCAAACCAAGCTTCATCATGAAGCTGAACAAGGCCGACGCGCTGATCCACGGCGGCGCCGACCTGGAAATTGGCTGGCTGCCCAAGCTGCTCGAGCAAGCTCGGAATGCGCGGATCATTTCGGCCGCCAAAGGAAATGTCGCGTGTTGCGAAGGCGTGCAGATGCTGGAAAAGCCCGCGCAGCTGGATCGTTCCGCTGGCGACATCCACGCCGCCGGCAATCCGCATTACCTGGTTGACCCGGAAAATGCCAAGATCGTCGCACACCACATCGCGGACACATTCCGCGAACTGGATTCCGTCAACGCGGCTTTCTACGAAGAGTGCGGAAAGAAATTCGCTGCAGCGCTAGACGCAAAGATCACCGTTTGGAAGGCGCGCATGCAGCCCTTCGCGGGGGAGCATCTCGTCGCGTATCACAATTCCTGGCTCTACTTCGCCAAACGATTCGGCCTGACCACCGACATCTTCCTCGAACCCAAACCCGGCATTCCACCTTCCCCTGCCCATCTCGCGAACGTGATCAGCCAGATGAAGTCGGAGAAAGCGCGAGTGATCCTCGTGGATCCATATCTCAGCCGGAAGACGGCTGAAACGGTGGCGCGCAGCACCGGGGCGCAGGTGGTGGACGTGGCGCAATTCCCGGGGGGCGTCAAGGGCACGGACGCGGGCTACATCGCACTGATGGATTACCTCGTGGAGAAAATCGCGAAGGCTCTGGAGACGAAATGAGCGAAATCCTTTCCGTCATGAAATGGCCGCTGATTGCGTGCCTCGTACTGCCCGGAATTCTGGTCTATTACGGCCTGCACATCATCCGGCGGGAAGTGATCTTCGTGGACCTCGCGCTGGCGCAGGTGGCAACTCTCGGCACCTGCGTCTGCCTTTATCTGGGTCACGAGGCGGACGATCCGCACAATTACATCTGGTCGCTCGGCTTCACTCTGGCCGGCGCGCTGTTGTTCACGTTCACCCGACCGAGCCGGAACGCGCGCGTGCCGCAGGAGGCGTTGATCGGGATCATCTACGTTGTCGCCGCCGCCGCGGGAATCCTGCTGCTCAGCAAGAGCCCGCATGGAAAGGAAGAATTGCAGCGCACGCTCGTGGGCGATCTGCTCACGGTCACACCCGGCCAGATCTGGAAAACCGCGGCGCTCTACGTGGTCATCGCCATTGTGCATTTCGTTTTCCGAAAGCAATTCATTGCGCTGTCGTTTCATCACGATCAGGCGGGAGCTTCCGGCGCCCGCGTGCGGCTTTGGGATTTCCTGTTCTACGCGCTGTTCGGATTGATCGTCACGAGCTTTGTTCAGATCGGCGGCGTGCTGATGGTGTTCTCATATCTGATCGTCCCGGCCGCATGCGCCGCGTACCTGGCGAAATCGATTCCGATGCAGCTCGCGATTGGCTGGATCGTTGCCACGCTTGCGAGCATGGGGGGACTCTATGCTTCATTCCGGATGGATTTGCCCACGGGCGCGGCAGTCGTCTGCGCGCTGGGTGTGGCGCTGCTGATCGCCGTCGTTCTGGGCTGGCGAAAGAAGCCAGCGGCCTCGTCGTAGCGGCGGTGACCGCCTTTGGTTCCTAAACGAACCATCCCCCGGCCTCCAGGCCACCCTCTCCCATCGGCTGGGTGAGGGCTTTCCGGAAACGACGCTCCAGAACCCCTCTTGTTCCTGCCGGAGAAACCCGGCGCTCGTTGACCGCTGTCGCAGATTCACTCTGCCTCTGGTTCGTCCTCTTCGTCGGGCAGATCGCCAAAATAGAAGTTCACCACACCGGAATACTCTCCCTCGCCGACGATCGGCTGGCTCTGCGGACCGCTGAAGGTTGCCAGCTTGAACTTCGTTCCGATCGCCGGGATGGCGTGCAGCAATCCGAGACCGGCGTTCGGCAAATCGACCTTCGTATTCGCCACCAGGTTGTCCGGCGGCTGCCCCGGCGTCAGCACCTGGAGATACGGCACCTTCTCCGGAACGACCGTGATGATGCCTTCCGTGGTATCCAGCTGCAACCAGCGTACGTTCGCGAAACAGCCCTTGAACTCTGGATACTCCCAGTCGCGATAGCCGGTGATCGTGTCATTGAAATCATTTTCCCACACACCGAACGTGACACCCGGCAGCCGGTTCTGCCACACGCGATACGGGCCATCGCCCATCCAGCGTTTCGTTCGCACGTAATCTTCAGGGTAATCGAACACCGCACCGAGCCAATGATTCGTTCCCTTTGCATTGAATTCATATTCACAGCGCACCCAACCGTTTCCGTTCACGCGCCAGATCACCGATTTCAGATCGCCTTCGAAACGCGCGGCCACAATGTAATCCGGCCCGTCCTGATCGCCGCGAATGGATTTCAGCACAGAATTGGTGGAGCCCAACCGTGGTCCGTTGTTCAAGCTGAAGTTCTCCTCATCGCGCCCGACCGAGAGCAATTGCGCCGTGCTGCGGCTGATCGTCACCTTCAGGTCGCCCGCAGAAATCTCGAACGCATCGGCTGTTTCCTTTCCCGCCGCACGTTGAGGAGCGGGCGCGTGCATCAATTTCCCGACATCGCCGGCGCGCGGGCGCGGGAACACCCAGGTCCACAGTTCGCGCCCGCTCGGATCATTCACGCGCAAGGCATGGGCATCGATGCGTTCCTCCGCGCGCAGCGCCGGCACGCGCAACCGGCCGGTTGCGCCCGGCTTGATCGATGGCGCTTCCACTTCCTCCTCCGCCAGCACAATGAATTCAGCGCCTGCTTCCTGAGGCGTCGGATACTGCCGCAGTTCCCAAGTGAACGTGCATTGGTCGGTATTCAGAAAGCTGTAATGATTCTCGACGGAGAACGTGCGGCTGGATTCCTGTTTGATCTGAATCGGCGACCACAGTTGTTTGATTGTGTAGAAACTTCCTTCCACTTCGCGATAGGGACCGACGATGCCATCCGGCGCCTGATTCCCGGCCGCATCCAATTCACCGGTGTCGGGACGCTTCACCGCCTCATCGCAAAACACCCAGAAGAAGCCGCCCGCATTGAACCTGCTCGCGCTCATCATGCGCCAGTAATCCTCCAGCCCCGCACCCGCGCCGCCATCGTAGAGCCCGTGCAGGAATTCCGTCGGCATGTAGAGATAACGATTCACGTCCTTGGGATCCACGGCTTCCTTTCCGCCGTGATAGAAAATCGCCGTGCCGTTCGCAGCAATCTGCGCATTGGTGTACGCGAGGTAGTGCGCGGTATTCAATCCGCTGAACGGATTCCACGGATGCAGCACGCGGCGTTGCTGCGGATCGAATTTGGGAAACACCGTGTCGAGGTTGGTGTTCCAGCCGCCTTCATTGCCGTTGTCCCAGAATAGAATCGACGGATGATTCACGTCGCGCGTCACCATCTGCTCAACCAGTCGCGTTCCCACTTCCGTGTCGTAAGCGCGATGCCAGCCCGCCAGTTCATCCAGGACGTACAACCCGAGCTCGTCGCAGAGATCAAGGAACTCAACATCGGGCGGGTAGTGCGACATGCGAACGGCGTTCATGTTCATGTCCTTCATCAGTTCGATGTCGTCCCGATGAATTTTTGCGCTCAGGCAGCGGCCGGAATCCGGCCAGAACGAATGGCGATTCACGCCTTTCAAAACGACGCGCTGGCCGTTCACGTAAATTCCATCGCCGTCCCGGACTTCAATCGTGCGAAAACCAAACCGCTCGTAATAGCGATGCAACACTTCATCGCCGTTCTTAAGGCTCACCACGACTCGATAAAGATTTGGCGTCTCGGCCGTCCAGGTCAGCGGCTCTTCGGCTTTTGTCCGCAACGTGACGCGATTGGAACCTTGAAGCGGCGCGGTGAAAGACGACCCGAATGTCTTTCCGTCCATCGAGAAAATTTGCGCTTCAATCGTCGTGGCCCCATCGGTGCCGTTCAGATGCACGTCCATCGCAAAGTCGCCGTTGGCTTCCGCATCGATGGCCACGCGCTCGATGAACCGCGGCGGCACGGCATCCAGATAAACGGGACGGTAGATGCCGCCGAACACCCAGTAATCCGCCAGGCGCTCCGCGTCGTTCACGGATTTGTTTGCGGAATGCTTCGCGACTTCGACTTCGAGCAAATTCGTCGCGCCAAACTTCAAGTGCGGCGTGATCTCATGCTTGAACCGGTAAAACCCACCTTGATGCGTCGGTCCGGCGGACTGGCCGTTCACCTTCACGCTGGTGTCTGTCATCACGCCTTCGAACACGACAAACACGCGTTTGCCCTTCAACTCATTCGGGACTTCGAACTCGCGCTCGTAGAGTCCGCGCTCGTCCCACGCGTTGGTCGCGTCTTTCTTGTAGCTGAGCGTGCCGAACCCGCGCACGTCCCAATGCGACGGCACCGGCAGATTTGTCCAAACGCCGGAGTTCGCGCCGGACGTGACCTGAAATTTCCACGGCACCGCGCTGTCCTTGTCCTTGCCGGAGAGGTAAAGGCGCAAGGTGTCCTGGGCGGAGGCGGAGTTAAGAAGACAAATCAAACATCCAACAACCAACATCCAACAACCAACATCCCATGCTGCCTGGTCAGAACAGGCCACCGCTCGCAGCGCGGGCGGCGCAATCGTTTCACTCGGTGTTGAATGGTCAATGTTGGATGTTCGATGTTTTCCCATGTCTAACCTTTCAAGTGCTGCCGAAACTCCGTCGGCGTCATGCCGGTGTAATGGCGGAAAAAATGGCTGAAATAAAACTCGCTGGAAAAATTCAACTGCCCCGCGACGTCCTTCACGGAAAGCCGCTTGTCGGCCAATAGCAGGCGCGCCTGATCCAGCCGCGCGCGCTGGATGTGTTCGTGAATCGTCCCCTGCTTCGCCTTCTGAAACATCGCGCGCAGCCCGGAATAACTGACCTTTCCGATCGCCGCCAGTTCGGTCGCCTTCCAATCGCGCGTTGGATTTGCAGAGATGGCGTTCAGCACGCGCACCACGGGCGGCGGCAGTTCGGCCTGGGGCGATACCAGGAGATTTCGCGCCATGAGCAGCTTGCCGAGCATGGTGGTGATGAGCACATGCACCTGCCATTCCCAGCCGACCGGACGCCGCCGCACCAGCCGGAGCAGTTCGCTTTGCGTGCGCTTTACCAGCCCGAAATCGTTCAAGGCAAATTCCGCGCCTTCCGTCCCGCGAATCACTTCGTGCCAGAACTCGAGACCAGGGCCGCCAAAACGAAATCCGGCGATGGTGAGATGCCGCTTCGGGTTGGGAATATAAGTGCGCGGCTTGCTCATATCGACGAGCCAGACCTTGCGCCCGCGCGCCAGCTGAAGCCGGCGATTCTGCTCCTCCAGTTCGCCCTCGCCCGATTGCACCCAGAAGAGATGCGCGCCGGGTTTCTCGAAAGATTGATGATGGTCCGGTTCGTTGATTTTGCGCGACCCGATGGAAAACAAATGCCAGAGCAAGCGCCGGGCAATGGGCGACGGCTCGACAAAGGTCAGATGCTCGCCGGAGCGCACGTCCATCTCCGCGCCCGCAGCTTTGACCGGTTCGGGTTGCATGGTCGCACTATCTCAAGCGCGGGTGTTGCAGGCAAGAGCCGGAGACTAATGGTGGAGAACATCCAACATTCAACATCGAGAATCGAACTTCGCTGAGCTACGGGCCTGATAATTGGATGTTCGGAGTTGGATGTTGGATGTTGGATGTTTCCCCGTCCCACCGCCCGTTCCGCACCTCCGCCGGCCATGCATAGCTGCCGGGTTTGATCGTCAGCACTGTGCGTTCGCCGGCCACCCCAAGACGCGCCACCCCGGGTGCCAGCTCGCGCAGAACATTGAGCCGGGTCCAACCCATCCGATGGACCAGCGCCGCACCCGTGGCGCCTCCTTCGGCAAAGATGCTGTCCACGTCCGCCTCGCGCAGGACGAGTTCCGCCAGCTGCACCAGATGCCGCGTCAACAGGCGCGCGCTTTCCGCCCCGCGCATCGTGGGCAAACCGATGTTCAAGATCACCCGCGAACTTTCGCGATAGGCCGACAACACCCGCCGCGCCACGGCTTCCCTGGCCATTTCCGTGAACTCCGCGCCCCAGACCAGTTCCGACGGCAGCGAGAAAACGGGTGTTTTGTGCAAGCGCGCCGCGCGCAGGAAGTGCCGCGCCGATTTGCTCGTGGTGCCGCAAACGAACAACTCACGACGCGGAGGAGCGGTATCCGTTTCCGGCAACGTTTCGTTCACCATTGCGTGGCCCCGCGCGCGCAGCAATGCGCCGAAGAACTCCGCCGCCCCCGCATAAGCCACTTTCCGAAGATCGCGCCCGGCCCACACATCGAGATCTTCTGCCTTCGAAACTTCAGCCACGCCAATCCCGGCACTCGGCAGCGGATCCCGCTTTCGCACCACGCTGATCGGACAAGCCGGCACCGGTTCGAGCAACTCCAGGATTTTTGCCGAACGCCGCGGATGTTCCGGATCGCGAGAGAACTCCGTTTCGTGAATTGGCCGGCCTTCGACGAAGTATCGACCGTTTCGGATGATCCGGTTGCGCGAGGGATTTGCCGGAATCAGCAGCGCGCGTTTCATTTCGAGCGCGCCAAGCATGGCTTCCAGTTCGGCAGTGACATGGCCGCGTAACACTGAATCGACCTTCTTGTAAATCCATTTTGCGCCCGCCTTCTGCAGCCGCTGAACCGCTTCCACGTTCAATTGCGCCGCCTGTTCCGACGTGCGTGAACGGGAATCGGTGTCGAGGCAGACAAGTTCCGCTTCGCCACTGGGCTCACCCGAGGTGACGATCTCGGCGCGCAAGCCGTGACGCAACCCCAGCGCGCCGATCTCGGCCGCACCGCTCAGGTCATCTGCAATCACGCCAATCATGTTTGGATTTCTGATCTGCCATCTACGATCTGCGATTGACGGGAGCCCCGGCCGTGATTCGCGCGCGTCCTTCCCCCATCATCCATCAACCCTGCTTCCCCTGCCACGCGCGAGATCCACCGCCACATTGATTGCCGAATACAAACTGCGCGGGTCCGCCTTCCCCTGCCACGCGATATCGAAGGCCGTGCCGTGATCGACCGACGTGCGGATGATCGGCAGACCGAGCGTGATGTTCACGCCGGTGTCGAACGCCAGCATCTTGAACGGAATGTGGCCCTGGTCGTGATACAGCGTGACAATCGCGTCAAAACGCTTCCGCTGGTTGGTCGTGAACGCCGCGTCCGGCACGAGCGGCCCGATTGCTTCAATGCCGCGCCGCCGCGCTTCGTTCACCGCCGGCTCAACGAAAGTCTCCTCCTCGCGCTGACCGAACAAGCCGTGTTCGCCCGCGTGCGGATTCAGTCCGCAAACGCCAATCACCGGTTTGCGCCGCAGCATCCAGTTCATCGCCTCCGCGGTCAGTTCTATCACGTTCAACACGCGCTCAACTGACAGTTTCTTCGGCACTTCATGATAGCCGATGTGCGTCGTCACCATCGAAACAGTGATGACGTCCGACCGCAGCATCATGCAGCTGCGTTTGGAACTGGTGAGCGCGGTGAAAATTTCCGTGTGCCCCGGATGCGGAACGCCCGAGAGGTTCAACGCTTCCTTGTGAATCGGCGCGGTGACGACACCGGCGATCTGCCCGCGCAGCGCGGATTGAATCGCCTGCTCAATGTAAACATACGCGGCACGACCGCACGCTGACGCCACTGTTCCTGGCACAACTGAGCGGGCATCGACCGCGCCGCAATCCACAATCGCTGGTTCAGAAATGACGGGCTGCCGATTCCATTCCTCCAGCGAAAGGCGTTTCACATTCCGCAATCCTTCCAGTTCCGCAGGAGACGACGTGATGAGTTTCTGGCTTTTCCCCGCAGGAGAAGTTTGAGAATCCTCACGCCATCTCCTCCCAGAAGTCTCCGAGACAACTCCCCTCACTCGTTCCAGAATCCCGGCATCTCCAAACAGCACCGGCACGCATCGCTCCAGCACCGAGGCTTCCGTGAGGGCGCGCAAGCAGATTTCCGGGCCGATCCCCGCCGGATCGCCCATGGTGAGGCCAAGGACCGGTCGCGCATTCATCAGTGGTGGCCGTTGCCGTTCAGTTGCAGTTGCGTCATCTGGTTGCGCAACTTTTCCATCGCGCTGGCGGACAGCGTATGCAACGGCGGCAGGACGTAGGGTTCGCACAAACCGCGGAAATGCACCGCTGCTTTCAGAACCGACAACGATTCATTCAACGTCCGCCCCTTCTGGTAGAGCGCGGCAACCGCATTCATCCGCGAGAAATGCGTTTCTGCTTCCGGCCAGTCGCCGCGGCGCGCCGATACGCACAAGCTCTGGCACACCTCAGGAATCAGATTGCCCACGCTCGGCACAATTCCATTCGCGCCAAGCTTCAGCCCCTTTTCCATGAGCGCGCCGACCCCAACGAAAATCGCAAACCGTGGGTTGCCTCCGAAACGCTTCAACAGCTCTTCCAACCGTTTCGGGTTGTTCTCGGAATCCTTGATGCCCGCCAGATTCGGATGCCCGAGCAGCGATTCCACTGCGTCGAGCGGAATCGAAACGCCCGTCGTTGACGGCATGTTGTAAAGAATCAACGGACCCTTCAGGCAATCCAGCAGCCGGCGATACCATCCGCCGAGATCCTCCGCCGCGACGGGCTCGGCGATGGGCGGATGAACCACAACTGCGTTGGCGCCATCATCGAAACACTGGTTTGCGCCGGGAAAATCCGCTTCCTTCAAATCGCCAAGCCCGGCGTAAACCAACGTCCGGCCGCGCACCGCTTCGGCCGTCTGGCGCACCATTTGCCGGCGAAGCGGCTTCGGCACGTTCGCGCCCTCGCCAGTGGTGCCGAGGACGAACACGCCATTCACGCCGCCATCGATCAGCGTCTCCACCAGCCGCGCGACCGCGGATTCATCCAAGGCGCCCGCCGCCGTGATGGGCGTCACCATCGGGACGACTGTGCCTTCGTATTTCAGACCGTTGTTCATCAAAAACCTGCTTCGTAAATCTGGATCGCATCCGCTTCCGTGAGCGGGCGAAGGTTGTTCTTCAACAACCGCGTCACCTTCATCGCCGCGCGCGCCATTTCAGGAATGGCACTTCGGGGAACCCCCAGATCGGCAATCCGCTGCGGCACGCCGCACGCGCGGGAAAGTTCCACCAAGCGTTCAATGCCGCGATCGGCAGTGCCGGAATCCGAACCGTTGCGCACCACTCCCAGCGCCACCGCCACTTCGGCGTAACGCTTCGGCGCAGCGGAAAGATTGAATCGCAGCACGCCTGGCAGCAGCACTGCATTCGAAATGCCATGCGCGATGTGAAACTTGCCGCCCAGCGGATAGGACAGCGCGTGAACCGCAGCGGTATTCACCGGCCCGAGGCAAAGGCCGCCATACAAGCTGCCCAACGCCAGGTCCGCGCGCGCGTTAAGATTCGCGCCATCCTGCACCGCCGTGAGCAGGCTGCGCGAAATCAGACGAATGCCTTCCAGCGCGTAAACGTCCACGGCCGGATGCGCGAAGTTGTTCGCAAACGCCTCGATGCAATGCGTGAGCGCATCCAGCCCCGTCGCGGCCGTAACCAGCGGCGGAACGGAAACCGTCAGCAGCGGATCGATGAACGCGGCATCAGGAACCAGATGCGGACTGATGACGCCCTTCTTCAGTTCGTCCGCTTCATCCAGCAGGATGGCATTGGGCGAAACTTCCGCGCCCGTGCCTGCCGTCGTCGGCAGACACACGAGCGGCAGATCGCGGCTGGAAAGGAGCCCGATCCCGAAAACGTCTTCCACGCGCTGCGAGTTGTGCGCCAGCGCGGCCACAAGCTTGGCAACATCAATGGCGCTGCCGCCGCCGATGCCCAGCACGCCTTCGATGTTTTCTCTCCGCGCCATTTCAAGAACGGCATTGAACAGCGCGCGATCGGGTTCGCGATCGATGGGGGGCGCTGGAAAGACGGAGATGGAATTTGCCGCCAGCGCATCCAGGACGGGGTTCAGCGTGCGCAGCACCGGCGTGCTGGAAACCAGCATCACGCGCTGGACACCTTGCCGCGCCAGGACGTCTGCGCATTGCGGGGCGCAGCCGTTTCCGATCACGATGCGGGGTGGTTGGATCAGCGTGACGATGTTCATGGCGTTCCCACCGTTTCCAGAGGCGCAGACTGCCGCACTGAATCGCGCGTGAAAAACAGGCTCGCGCCCAGGCCCACCACGAAGAGGATGGCGTGACTGAAAATCCCAATCAGGAACGGATGCAGCGTGTAGTTCAACGGCCCGAGATCGAGCACGCGCCGGTCGAGCGCAGGAATTTTCACCGAGGTCAGCGTCGCCCATGCGGTGAAAAGCACGCACGCGCCAATTCCCACCAGCGCACCTTTGGCATTGGCACGCTGCGTCAGCGCGCCAAGCGCGAACAGGCCGAGCATTCCCGCCGTTGCGATGGAAAACAGTTGAACGCCAAATTC
This sequence comes from uncultured Verrucomicrobia subdivision 3 bacterium, assembly GCA_946480555.1. The sequence continues at coordinate 1,335 of CAMLLE010000017.1, read as the reverse complement.
CATCGCCGTGCCAATGCCGATCCAAAGTTGCGAAAAGACAATCGCCATCACGCCCAGCACCGTCACCGCCACGCGTCCAATCCAGAGCCGTTGCGCATCGGGCGATTCCGGGCGCAGCCGCGCGTAAAAGTCATCCACAATCACCGTCGCCATGCTGTTGAGATCGGAATCCAGACTGGACATCGCGGCGGCAATCAAAGCGGCGATGACCAGCCCGATCACACCCACCGGCAGCTGTGTTTTGATGAAGTAAGGAACGATGTTGTCCTTCACCGCCGCAACGTCGGCCGGCATTTGCGCGCCGGTGAGTTGAAAGAAAGCCCACAGACAGGCGCCCAGCAGGAAGAACATCAACCACACCGGCAGACAGGCGATCGCACCGAAGTAGGCGCTGATCTTCGCCTGGCGGTCCGATTTCGCGACGAGGTATTTTTGAACGATGTGCTGGTCGAGCGCGTAGCGTTGGACAGCCCAGATGCCGCCGCCAACAAGGTAGAACCAAATGTTGTCCGTGAACCAACTGAACGACACATTCCCAAGCCCGAACTTCCCGCCGTCCCACGCCGTTTGCAGCACCGCCATTGGTCCGCCTTCTGGCCGGAACAGTGCAATGCCCAGGCAGGCCAGCGCGCCACCAATCAACAACACACCCTGCAGCACGTCCGCGTAAACCACCGCCGCAATGCCTCCCGCCACCGTCATGACCAGCGTGACGATTCCGACGATCAGAATCACCCAGCCGACGCTGACGCCACTGAGGAACGAAACTGGAATCGCCAGAAAATAAAGCGTGGCGCTCATGTCCACGATGCGGCTCACGATGAACGCCGCCGCGCCGTAAGCGCGCGCGAAATAACTGAATCGCTTTTCCAGGTAGTCGTAAATGCTCATCCGAATCGTGCGCCGGTAAAACACGACGATGAAGCGCGACACGGCGATCATCACGATCGGCAGCAGGAAGAACGACGGGAGATTCCACATGTCGCGGGCGTAAACGTTGCCCGGATGCCCGATGAAGCTTGTGCTGCTGATCATCGTGCCGACGATGGCGAAAACGACAACCCAGCCGGGAACGCGTTTGCCCGCGAGGAAGAAGTCGGTCGTGGTCTTCTGGTTGCGGGAAAAATAAATCCCGATGCCGAAGACCACGGCGAAATAAACAAGAACGATGGCGTAATCGATGGCGCTCATGGAGGACTCTGCTTCACCAAAGCCGCCGGCGTCCCGCTGATCAGTTCCCCATTTCGAAACTGGTGCTTGGCCGCCACCTTGCCGTTCTCTTCCCAATGCGTCGCAGTTCCGTGCGCTTCCATTCCAATGAAGCTCCGCGCCGCA
>CAMLLE010000016.1 GCA_946480555.1 uncultured Verrucomicrobia subdivision 3 bacterium | reverse complement strand
GTGCCGGTGCAGGTGGGAAATCGGGCATCCGAACCCGTGGATGAAACGACCGTTCGGCTCTACGAAGAACTGCTGGCAGCAGCGCAGCGCGCGAAGTTGGGAGTAGGCGAGTTCCGCATTCTGGAGCGCGATGAGTTTCATTCGCAAAATCAGGATTGCCGCGAACTGCTCGGATTGGAATGGCGGCAGTCGGCAACCGAAATCACGTGGACGTTGCTGAACTTCTCTGCCACGACCTGCGACTGGAAACCCGTGTTCGCCAGCGGGTGGACAATCGAGCGTATCTACGAGAGCCCCGAGCCCAGGCCAGCCGACGGCGGGAGTCCCATTTCAATTCCATCCCAGAGCGGCGTTTTGCTCCGGATGAAACAAATTCCAACGCCTCCGAGGTGACGAACGGAGACTGAAAAACCAATTCGCATTCGGGCCCGCATTTCGTAAGTTCTCGGCCCAATGCTGACGCTTGCAGGCATATCCAAAGCATACGGCGACCGCGTGCTGTTCGCCGACGCCACGTTGCAGGTCAATCGACAGGACCGCATCGGACTCGTCGGACCCAACGGTGCCGGAAAGTCCACGCTCATATCCCTGATTCTTGGCGAAGAAGAAGCCGACGATGGCGAGATCACGCTGGAACGCGACGTCACGCTCGGCCATTTACCGCAGGAAAGCATGCCGTATTCGGACGAAACCGTGGTTGAACTGGCAACCGCGATTTCGCCCGAGTTCACGAAACTGCGCCGCATCATCAAGGCGTGGGACAACGATCATCCGGTGGAAGCGCTGCATCCGGAAGAGATTCACGACGACGTTCACGATCGGTTCAACGAGCTGGGCGGTTATCAGCTGGAGGCAAAGGCGAAGCAGATTCTCGCCGGGCTCAGTTTTCGCGAGAAGGATTTTGACCGGCCCGCCCGCGAAATGAGCGGCGGCTGGGTGATGCGCGCGCATCTGGCTCGATTGCTTGCACAGGAGCCGGACCTGCTGATCCTCGACGAGCCCACCAACCATCTTGATCTCGAAGCGCTGATCTGGTTCCAGGAATATTTGAAGGGTTATCCCGGTGCGATTCTCGTGATCTCCCACGATCGCGAGTTCCTGAATCAGCTCGTTGGCGGCATCGTGGAAATCCGCCAGAGCAAGCTGATCCGATATCGGGGCAACTACGATCAATACTTGGAACAGCGCGAAGCGGCGGAGGAACAGTTGCTCGCCGCTTACAAAAACCAGCAGCGCGAAATTGCCAGCCTGATGGACTTCGCAAACCGCTTTCGCGCGAAAGCGTCAAAGGCGTCGCAGGCCCAAAGCAAGCTCAAGCAGATTGAGCGCATGGAAAAGATCGAAGCGCCGACCAGCGACGATCGCAAGGTTAGCTTTTCCTTTCCGCAGCCACAGCGCTCAGGCCAGCGTGTGATTACGCTGAAAAACATCCACCAGGCCTACGGGCCAAATGTGGTTTATCGCGGGATCGATTTTCAGGCGGAACGCGGCCAGCGCATCGTGTTGGTCGGGCCGAACGGCGCCGGAAAATCGACGCTGTTGAAGATTCTGGGCGGCGTTCTGGAACCGCAGGAAGGCACGCGCGAACTGGGTCACAACGTCAAAGCCGGTTACTACTCGCAATATCGCGTGGACATGCTGGACGTCAGCCGCACGGTGCTGGAAGAGGCGCTCGACACGCCGTCACGCGTGACGGAGCAATTCGTCCGCACTTTGCTGGGCTGCTTTCTGTTTCAGGGCGATGACGTCTTCAAGCGCGTCAGCGTCTTGAGCGGTGGTGAGAAAAGCCGGCTGGCGCTGGTGAAGCTGCTGCTCGATCCGCCGAACCTGCTGTTGATGGACGAACCCACCACGCACCTCGACATGTCCAGCATCGATGCGTTGCTCTACGCGTTGGACCAGTTCGAAGGCACGTTGATCTTCATCAGCCACGACGTGTATTTCATCCGCGCGCTGGCAAACCATGTGGTTCACGTGAATGCTGGCCAGTTGACGGCATATCCGGGCGGCTACCAGTATTACCTGGATAAGACCAAGGCATCCTCCGCGCGCGCTGCATTGACCGCTGGAGGGGCAAACTCGGGACGAACGGGCGGCGCAAGCCCCCATTCCGCTCATGAATCAGCGAATCGCACGCTTCGTCCTTCCGAGGTTGTTTCTCGCAAGGACCAGAAGCGTCTTGAAGCCGAGCAACGCCAGGCTCGATCCAAGGAACGCAAAGCGCAGCAGCAGCTCGTGCAACAGTTGGAAACCCAGATTCAGGAGCTCGAACAGAAGCAAACCGAACTGACGGCTGAACTTGAGAAGCAGGAAACCTACGCCACACCGGGACGCGCGAATCAAATTAACCGCGAGTTGGTGGACGTTCAGAATCAACTGGAAGAACTCACGCCACGGTGGGAATCCGCCGCCACCAAACTTGCAGCGCTGGAAGGTTGAGGAAAAGCGGGTGACCGCGGAGAGCCATTCCGCCCATGGACCGGGATGGGGAACATTCAACAACGACCATTCAACGCTCAACATTCAGGTTAAGGTTGCCTGGCTCAGGCAACCCCGTGCTGAAAGCGCGGAAGAGGCATGACCCGTGACGTTCGTTCCGAATTGCCGATTGCCCCGTCTCCTGCGCCGCGCTGCGGAGCGGATGCCCAAGGCCGGACATCGCTACCATCGGGCGGCGGGTTCATGGGAACAGAGAGCACAGCGAATGACACTCCGAGGCGCGAATCACCGCCAAGCAGTACGATCTGTCCGAAAAGACGCGCCAGTTCGCTTCCCGTCTGGTTTCCGCGCTCTCTGCGCTCTTTGCGGTTAACCGTTCGCCTCAGTGCCCGCCCGAGGTTTTCATCCCAACCACGCCTTCCGATTGGCTGAGCTTCGGCCAGAAAATTCCGTAGAGCAGGATCAGCACAAAGCAACCGAGCGGCATCCAGAAGCTCGTCGCCATGTCATAAACGTCGCCAAGGCGGCCCATGAACTTGGGCATCAATGCACCGCCCGTGATCGACATCACAATGAACGCCGAGGCCTTCTTCTTTGCCTGCGAACCCAATCCAAAAATGCCAACCGCGAAGATGGTGGGGAACATCACCGACATGAAGAAGTAGCTGAGGAACACGCCGAGAACAGAAATCCACCCAAGTTTGCCGATGACCAGCAGACAGAGGAACACGTTCGCAAAGGCAAATGTTGCCAAAACCCGATGCGCCGGGATGCGTCGCATCACCCCTGCCCCGACCAGGCGGCCGAGAAGGAAGAATCCGAACGCGAGCGACGAGAGGAAACCAGCGCCTTTGTCGCTGATGCACCACGTTTCCTTGAAATGGATTTGTCCAGGGAACGCCTCCGCGAGCAACAGGCGGTTCAGCCGCAGCTTCTCGTTCTCCGTTTTGAGTTCCTGCGACGTCATGCCTTTGGTGGCATCGGTCAGGGCGACGCCTTTGAACCGTTCGGCATCGAACAGCTTGGGCTTGCCCTGGCTCGTTTCAGCGCCGCTGTGAACGATCCCGTTCAGGTCATGCACCAGCGCCTTCCGCAATCCTCCCTCCGAAGTTTTCCCCGGGAATTCCGCCAGCAACGCTTGCGTGTTGGTCGAGAGCTGGCTGTGAACGAATGTGCTGACGGCGTCCGGCCTGGTCTTCAGCCGTTCCGCCAGGGCGTTGACGTCCGGCAGATCCTGACCGGAGAGCGAAGTGCGGATTTCGATCCAGTGCTTGTCCCGCAAAGTCCCGGAGCTCCAGGAGGCGGGAATCTCAGGAACGATGGATGAGCCATTGTGTTTGTCCACCGTCATGCTGTTGATGAAGAAGCTGAAAATGCCTGCCTGCGCTGCGACGTAGAAGAACTGCGCCAGCGTTGCGCCGGAGAAATGCGGATGCGCCCAGATGCTGTGAGTGGTCACACGCTTGGTGGCGCCGAGCAGGATTGGGATCGACCCTACGGCGAGCAGCGCAAACGCCCACCAGTATCGGTCCACATCGGTTTCCTTCACCGCGTTCGTCACGGCAGGCACGATCGTGTGCAGCACGAGGTAAACCGAGAGCGCCACGGCAGCGACGTTCAGGAACATCATCAGGAACACGAGGCCGCTTTTCTTCTGCGCGTTCACCGGCGCGCTGTCGTCGGTGTGGTAATCGTCTTCCACCGCGATGTCCGGGACGTAAGCACGCCAGACGAGCACCGCGATCACGAGCACCAACGCCGCGACGCCGACGTAAGGGATGTAGAGCTGGCCGTGCGCTTTCTCAACACCGCCTTCGGAATAGAAGAACGAAGCGCCCACCATCGGGCCCACGATCCAGCCCACGCCATTGAACGATTGCGCGAGGTTGATGCGCGAGGCGCCGTATTGTTTCGGACCAAGGACGGTGGTGTAAGGATTGGCCACCGTTTCCAGAACGGTCAGGCCCATGGCGATAACGCACACACCCAGCAAGAAAGCCCAGAACTCGGAAATCTTTGTGGCCGGCATGAACCAGAACGCGCCGACGGCCACCATGCCGAGGCCGAAGATGATGCCGTATTTGTAGCCAAGCCGCCGGGTCAGCAACCCGGCGGGCAGCGCCATGAGCGAATACCCCATGTAATGCGCGAACTGCACCCAGGCCGATTGCGCCTTGGAGAGGTGCAGCTTGTCCTGGAAGTGCTTGTCCATCGTGTCGATCATGGAGTTGCAGAAACCCCACAGGAAAAAGAGCGACGCGATCAAGAAAAAGGTGAACGTCAGGTTGCGGCCATCGGGCATGGTGAACATGCCTGTCGATTGGGAGGGAGAAGCACTCTTGCCGGCGTCAGCGCGTTGGCTCATAGGTGCGCACAGTTTCAATAAAGCCGACGACCGGTCAAGTTGAAGCTGAATCGAACGAAAGTTCGGCAGCGGAGAAGATTCAGAAGTTCAGATATAATACATCTTGTCCTTCTCGGATGCCTGATCAAGCAACTGCTGGAAAGTAATCCGATCCGCCGCTTTCTCAGCATCCGCTTTCAACTGCCCCCACGCCACGCGGAGTTCTCCGGGGCATTCCGGGTCTGACAAGGCCGGCGTGTCAAACACCTCACCGTGCACCGCGCGAAGGATGTCGCCCAGCGTGATTTCACCGGGCGGACGCGCGAGCAGGTAACCGCCTTCCTTGCCACGAACGCTGCGGGCAATGCCTTTGGCCTTCAGTTCGATGAGGATTTGAACGAGGTAATTGGAGGGAATGCCCTGTTCCGTGGCGAGGTCGTCAATTCGCACCGTGTCGCCTGTCGGGAAATGCCGCGCCAGGCCCAGCACAGCACGGGCGGCATAATCGCTCTTCACCGAAAGCTTCACGCGCAAGACAGTAGCCAAGCCGCATCGATCCGCAAAGGTTTACGTTCCCGCACAGCGCCGGCTGCGAATTCAACTTCGCCCTCTCGAACTTTCATTCGATTCACTGTTTGTCGCGGCCGGCGTAACTTTTTCAGGGTGCCAGTGTCTAATTCGCATCGGGAGCGCGTTGATCCTCCGAATTCCGTGGACTTCGTTTTTTCGCGCTTCGTCTCAGAAGAAATGAACAGATCATCGCGATATCGCGTCAATAAGCCGTTGTTGCTTCGAAACGCGAATCCTTTTCGACTTCACTGCCTGGCGGTGGGGCTGTGCTTTTGTCTACTGGCCGGCTGCACAGCAGCGCGGCATCAAAAGATCGCCGATCGCAAGGCCTATGAGATTCTGAAAGACAAATCACGATCGGTTCAGAACGCCGATCCGGCATTCACGATTGAACAGACGAACGTGGTTGATCTTTCCGCACTGCCGATCACGACCAATGTGGTGGATTTTCTCGGAGTGGGCGCCCGGGCGGAGATGAACGCGAGCATTTTGTCGCTGGAAGAGGCACTGAAGATCGCCGTGCACCACAATCGCACGTACCAATTGCGCAAGGAGCAGCTTTATCTCTCCGCCCTCAGCCTCACGCTCGCGCGCAACCAGTTCACACCCATTTTCTCGGGCGGCGGCGGCGCGCGGGTGAACGGAAGGGCCACGGAGCAGGCCGTCCAGATCATCATCGATCCGGTAACACAAGAACCCACGACCATAGTCAGTGACAATCTGGTGGAGGAACAAAGCGTGGCCGCCGATGGCACCTTGAACGTGGAATGGTTGATTCGCGATGTGGGGCGGCTCTCCGTCGCGGCCACCACGGATTTCCTGCGGTTCATTACCGGCGATCCGCGCGCCACCACTTCATCCCGCGTTGTTGGCACCTTCGCCCGGCCTCTGCTGCGCAATGCCGGGTTCAAGCAGCAGATGGAGAACCTCACGCAGGCGGAGCGTGATGTACTGTACGATCTGCGCGACTTCACGCAGTTCCGGAAGGACTTCAGCGTGCAGGTGGCCACGGCTTACTATCGGGTCTTGAGCGATCGCGACGCCGTGCGCAACAGCTTCCTGAATCTGGAAAGTTCCCGCCGCAACGCCGAACGCACCCGCGCACTGGCCGCGGAAGGCCGGGTCACAACCGCGGATCTCGGCCGGTTGGAACAACAGGAACTCAGCTCGGAAAGCGCCTGGATCAACGCGGTCAGCGCTTACCAGCAATCGCTCGATAATTTCAAACTGCTCCAACTGGGCATTCCGGTGAGCCTTAATCTGATCCTTGATGATCGCGAACTGGAACGCCTCTCAATCCAGCACCCGAAGATCGATGCGGAGAACTCCGTCCGCGTCGCGCTCACAGCCCGGATGGATTTGATGAACGCGCGGGATCAGCATGCGGACACGCAACGGACAGTCGAGCTGGCGCGGAATTTTCTCAAGCCGCAGGTGGATTTGGTGGCAAATGCCGGCTTCTCCAGCAGCGAAGAACCTTACGGCCGCTTCGCCCTGCCAGACCCGAACCGCTATTCGTGGAGCGCCGGACTTGACGTCGATCTCCCGTTCGAGCGCACTGCGGAACGGAATTCCTATCGTTCTGCGCTGATCAGCGAAAAGCGCGCGCTTCGAAATGTCGAACAGCAGGAAGATCAGATCCGGCTGGAAGTCCGCGAAAGCTGGCGAACGCTGGACCAAGCCAAGCGCAATTATGAGATCAGCGAGATCGGCGTGCGGATTGCCGAACGCCGCGTGGAGGAGCAGGAACTTCTTTCCGAAGTCGGCCGCGCGCGGGCACAGGACCAGGTGGATGCGCAAAACGCCTTGATCGATTCGAAGAACGAACGCACGCAGGCGCTGGTCACGCACACGATCGCACGGCTCCAGTTCTGGAATCAGATTGGAATTCTCTACATCAAAGACAACGGCCAATGGCAGGAGGTTTCAAATGCAGCAGCTCACTAAAACATTCCGGTTTGTTCTACGCCAACCGGCCTGGTTAAAGATTCTTGCCGGAGTCATCGTCGCCGGGCTCGGCCTGCTCTGGTTCCGGGGCGGCAAGCAGGTGCCCGGGGATTCGCCCACCTTTGCCGCACGCCGCGGTCCGCTGAACATTTCCGTGCTGGAAGGCGGCAGCTTGCAAGCACTGGAATCGCAGGAGATCAAATGCGAAGTCCGCGTCGGTTATCAGGGCACGAAGATTCTCAAGATCGTCGAGGAAGGCTACCTCGTGACCGAAGACGACGTGAAACAGGGCAAAGTCCTGTGCGAACTTGATTCGTCCGAGCTCGAACAGAAGCTGGTGCAACAGGAGATTCAGTATCAGTCCGCCATGGCGAGCCTCACAGACGCGCAGCAGAATTACGAAATCCAGCTCGGGCAGAACGACAGCGACATCAAGGCTGCCGAGCAGAAGGTGCGGTTCGCGCGGATGGACTTCGACAAGTTCCTGGGCGACACCGTCACGGCGCAGATCGTGAAGGAAATCGGATTGGATGATTTCCTGGCCGAAGCACTGACCAATAATGTCGAAGCCACCTCCAACGCTGAACTGGCATCGCCAGCGACGGCGGCCCCGGTGAACGGCTCACCCCTGACGGAAGCGCCCGTGATCCAGGTGAACGGGAACGCGGTAACCATGCAACCGCCGCGTGAGATCAAACTCACACCGCAACCCGCCGCCCCATTACCCGAGCCAGTGCCAGCCGCGGAACGCGTGACGCGCACCTTCCGCGTCGATTTCAGCAAATACGCGGACATGAACCTGCTTGGCGACGGTGAAGCGAAGCAGAAGCTGCGCAAGCTGGAGGACGATCTTCAGGTTGCCCAAAAGGAACTGGGGCAGGCCACCACCGCGCTGGAAGGCACACGGCGGCTGTTCTCAAAAGGTTTCGTTCCAAAGACGGAAATCACCCGCGATGAAATCTCCTTCGAAAGCGCGCGCTTGAAGGTGCAGACGGCCGAAACGGCGCAAGCACTGTTTCTGAAATATGAGTTCCTGAAGTCAGCCGAGGAATCGCTATCGAAATATTCGGAAGCGGTGCGCGAACTGGACAAGGCACGCCGTGTGGCCATTTCCAAACTGGCGCAGGCGAAAGCGCGGTTGAATTCGGCGCGCGGGCAATACGAGGTTCAATCACGCCAGCGCAGCGACATTCAGGAGCAACTGGGCAAATGCACGTTGCGCGCCCTCAAGAGCGGGCTGGTGGTTTACGGCGGCGGACGCGACGACGGCGTTTATTATGGCGGCCAGGAACCCATCCGCGAAGGCGCCACCGTGCGCGAACGGCAGGCGATTATCACCATCCCGGACATGACACGCATGGCGGTGAACGTGAAGATCCACGAGAGCTACATCAAGAAAGTGAAGAAGGGCCAGAAGGCGCGCATCACGGTGGACGCGTTTCCGGACGAAGTCCTGATCGGCGAGATTACCAAGGTGGCGGTGCTGCCGGATTCCCAGAATCGTTGGATGAATCCCGACCTGAAGGTTTATCTCACCACGGTCGCGATCGAGGGCACGCATGAATGGGTAAAGCCGGGCATGAGCGCGAAAGTGGAGATTCTGGTGAACCGTCTCGACGACGTGATTTACGTGCCAATCCAAGCGGTGGTTCCGGAAGACGGGAAACAGGTTTGCTACGTGAAAAGCGGCGGATCATCCGAGCGCCGTGAAGTGCAAGTGGGCGAGTTCACAGACGAATTCATCGAGATTCGAACCGGACTGCGCGAAGGCGAACAGGTGATGCTGCGTCCGCCCATGGACTTGCGCCCGGCGACCACTCCCGATTCCGAGCCGGCAGACAAGCAACCGGAAGAAACACCTGCTCCGGAAAGCACAAGCGTACCGGCTGCGACCGCGAAGATTTGAAGACCCATGCCTTCGCCCATCGTTCAGTTCGCGGACGTTCGTAAAACCTACCAAATGGGACCGGTGACGGTGAACGCATTGCGCGGCGTATCGTTCAGCATCAATCCCGGCGAATACATCAGCATCATGGGCCCGTCCGGCTGCGGAAAATCCACCATGCTAAATCTTCTCGGCTGCCTGGACCGGCCTTCGTCGGGCAACTACTTCCTCGGCGGCGAGGATGTTTCGCAGATGGATGACGATTCGCTTTCCAGCGTTCGCGGCGCCCGGCTCGGTTTTATTTTCCAATCTTACAATCTCATCCAGCAACTCACTGTCGTGGAGAACATCGAGGTGCCGCTCTATTACCAGGATCGGCCGGAAGCTGAATGCCGCGAAATCGCCTGCCAACTGGCGTCGTTGGTCGGTCTGGGCCAGCGGCTCGACCATAAGCCGTTTGAACTTTCCGGCGGCCAGCAGCAACGTGTCGCCATCGCCCGCGCGCTGGTGAATGACCCGCTCGTCATCCTTGCGGACGAACCGACGGGAAATCTCGATTCCTCCTCCGGCAAGGAAATTCTTCGCGTATTCGATGACCTGCATTCGCAGGGCAAAACCCTGATTCTCGTCACGCACGATCCGTCCGTGGGCGACCGCGCCAGCCGGGCCATTCGTCTGCGCGACGGAGAAATTGAAACCGATGTCCGGCGCTGAATTCATCCCCCGGCAGCACTCACCCCGAGGCTTTTCCGCCGCGCGTTTGCGGCGTGCCGTCCGCCTCGGACTCAAAAGCCTTTGGCTGCATCGGCTGCGTTCCTTGCTGACCGCGCTCGGCATCGTCTTTGGCGTGTGTTCCGTCATCGCCATGCTGGCGATCGGTGAAGGCGCGAGTTACGAAGCGCAGGAACAGATCAAAAACCTCGGCAGCCAGAACATTCTCCTGCGCAGCGAAAAACCGCCCGAGGAACAGAAGGTCACCGATCGAGGAAGCCAGAGTTCCGTTCTGCAATACGGAATCACCTATGCAGACGCGAAGCGGATCGCCGCCACGATTCCCGGCGTCACCATCGTGCTGCCGGCGCGCATCATTCGTGAATACGTCTGGAACATCAGCCGACGCGTCGATTGCGACATCGTCGGCACCGTTCCCTGGTATCCGGAAATGCGCAACCATCGCGTGGCCGCCGGACGGTTCTTCACGGAACAGGACATGGAAGGCGAAGCCGGCGTGTGCGTGCTTGGCGCGGAAATGGTTTCGGCGCTGTTCCCGCTGCAATCACCCATCGGCAAGCACGTGCGCGTGGGCGGCGACTATTATCAGGTGGTTGGCGTGATGGAGCCGCGCGCGGAGCTGAAGACGGATGACGTGCAGTCCCAATCCAAGTCCGCCGCGCATCGCATGTTCATTCCGTTGGATACCGGCAAGGCGCGTTACGGCGAAGTGCTCATACGGCGGCGCAGCGGCAGTTTTGAAGCGGAGCGCGTTCAATTGCACGACCTGACCGTGAAGGTGGAATCGCTCGACAAAGTCATGGGCGTGTCCGAGGCGATCAAGGAAGTGATGCAGCGGAATCACAAGAAGAAGGATTATGAGATCGTGGTGCCGCTGGAGCTGCTGAAACGCGCGGAACGCACCAAGCAGATTTTCAACATTGTGCTCGGCTCAATCGCGGCCATCTCGCTGCTCGTGGGCGGCATTGGAATCATGAACATCATGCTCGCCAGCGTCACGGAACGGACGCGGGAGATTGGCATCCGGCGCGCGCTCGGGGCAAGGCGCCGCGACATCGTGGTTCAGTTCCTGGTTGAAACCGTGATGCTGTCCGGTGCGGGCGGATTGATCGGTGTGATCCTGGGCGTGTTGATTCCCTTTATCGTGACGCACACTGCCGGATTGAAAACGATCGTCACGTTCTGGTCGCCGCTGCTGGCGTTCACGATTTCTGCCGTCGTTGGCGTAATCTTCGGAATTTATCCTGCGTTGCGCGCCGCGAAAATGGATCCGGTGGAAGCGCTGCGGCACGAATAAAGAAGCGGAATCGCGCAGGAGACGCCGTGAGGAGTCGCAAACTTCCCCCTCGCGAGAACTAATTGGAGACCCCTCACGTCGTCTCCCGCGATTCACGATTTCAACTATTGCTGCGGATGGCCAAGCGGAATGTTCGCAAACTTGGCCACAGCCTGGGCGCGGGAACGTACATGGAGCTTCTCGTAGATGCGGCGAATGTAGGTATTCACCGTCGGAACACTGATCTGCAGCGAATCCGCGATTTCCTTGTAAAGATAACCGCGGGCGAGCAGTTCCAGCACTTCGCGTTCGCGCGGCGAGAGATCGTGGCTCGGATGCTGTTGCATGTCCGGCCGGCGAAACGATTGCACGACCTTGCGGGCAATGTTGCTGCTCATGGGCGAACCGCCCGCATGAACTTCCTTGAGCGCAGCCAGGAGATCGGTGCGCGGGGTTTGTTTCAGCAGATAACCACTGGCGCCGACAGCGAGCGCGTTGAAGATGTGGTCTGCATCCTCGTACACGGTGACCATGACAAACTGCGTGTCGGGGAGAACGGGCTTCAGCCGACGCACACATTCAATTCCGGTCATGCCGGGAAGATTGATGTCGGTCAGGACGACATTAGGTTTCTCGTTGGGGAGGGCAGCCAGCGCGCTTTCTGCGCTCCCGTGTTCGCTGACGAGGCGGAAACCTTCGGCACGGCGGATCCAGCCGGCGATGATTTCTCTCGCCGGCACGTCGTCTTCAATCATGGAAACCGCGATGCTCACAGCGTTTTGAGTTTAATTTGATTCGACCGCGCGTGCGTGTCGTTAGTTTTGGCTACAGTTCAGCGCGCGGACACGGCGACGGGCACCGTCAGCTTCACTGTCGTTCCGTTCCCAGGCGCGCTTTCGACTTCCGCGCATCCACCAACCTTCTCCAGGCGCGTACGCATGTTTGGCAGTCCGTTTCCGCCGGCGATGCGTCCATCCGCGCTGGTCGCGGGGGAATCCGGCGCAAAGCCGCGTCCATTGTCGCGAATGGCAAACGTGAATCGATTCGCCGCCGTCGTCAGCGCAACGGTGACTTCCGATGCGCCGGCATGTTTCACCACGTTGTGCAACGCTTCTTTCACGGCCAGAAACAGGTTGTGGCGAACTTCGGCGGTGACCGGCCAATGCGGGAGATCAACCGGCACGTCGAGGCGGCAACGGATCTGCAACGGACCGAGGAAATCCTGCGCGAACTTGCCCAGGTAGTTCGCCAGGCTGTCCAGGGTGTCGTGCTGCGGATTGACCGCCCAGACGATTTCGTCCATGGCGCGGGTCAACTCGCGCGTGGTGCTGTAGATGCGCTCCAGCTGAATGGCGGCGTGTTGGGGGTCGTGCAATTCGCTGTGCGCGGACTGGCTCAACAGCGATATGCGCGTGAGGCTCGCGCCGAGGTTGTCGTGAATGTCCTGCGCGATGCGCGCGCGCTCGCGTTCGATCGCGCGCTGGCGCTCAAGACGTTCGACTTTGAGCTTCATCCGCCGCCGGACGATCACGAGCACCGTCAGCACCAGGAACGTTGCCGCGGCAAAAATCTCCAGCAAGACAAACCACCAGGTCTGCCAGAAATGCGGCTGGACGGTGAGCCCGAGCGTGGCGCCGATCGGATTCCAAACGCCGTCGCCGTTGCACGCGATCACCTGAAACGTGTAGCTGCCGGGAGGAAGATAACTGTAGTTGGCGACTCGCTGGTTCCCGACTTCTTTCCAGTCTTCACCCAGTCCAACCATGCGGTAACGAAAGCGAACCTTCTCGGTCGCGACAAACGTGAGCGCGGTGTAACGAAACTCAAAACGTTGATTGCCGGGCGGAATCTGCAGCGACTTCTCGCGATTTCTCGGCAACACCACGGACTGGCCTTCGATTTCCAGACTCTCGATCAAGACTGGCGGCGGCAGCTGATTCACCTTGGCCTCCCGGGGATTGATGACGACCAAACCCTTGGTGGTCGGGAACCAGAGATTGCCATCTGCCGTCCGGCAGCCCGCCGGCTGCGAGCCGCCAGTGCATTCGAGTGTCGGCATGCCGTCGGCTTTTCCGTAACTGAGGCAACGGACTCTCTGGATTTCCCCATCGGCGCAACGATTCAGCTCATCGCGGCTGACGCGAAAAATGCCGCCCCGCGAACTGAACCAGAGGTGGTCCTCATCATCGGCTTCGATGTGGCAAATGACGTTGTTCGGCAGGCCTTCAGCGACCGTGACGGCGCGAATCTGATCGTGCTTCAAGCGGTTCACCCCGCCGCCGTAAGTTCCAATCCAGAGCGTGCCGTCTGTATCCCTGCGCAGGCATTGAACATACTCGCTCGTGAGGCCATGAGCCTGATGAAACTGCCGCAGGCTTCCATCGCGCCAGTGACCGAGCCCGCCACCCATCATTCCGAACCACACGCCACCTTCGCCGTCTTCCACCACACAGCGAACGTCGGGGAAATTCAATCCTTCGCTCCTGCCAATCTGTAGTGTGGTGCCGTTTTCGTAGCGTATGAGTCCCTGGCCGGAACCGATCCAAGTGACGCCGTTTTTCTCGTGAAGCAACGCCGGCGTAGGCACTGTGGTGTTCTCGAGTCCGGGAGCGGGAACGAAGCCGCCGTTGTTCCGGACATAGACCCCGCCGCCCCAGGTCCCCGCCCAAAGGCGATCGCGGGAATCCGGCGCCACCGCCCACACGAAGGTGTTTGAGAGGCCCTGATATTCGTTGAAATGCGCCCATCTGTCGTTGAAGTAGTGGTAAATGCCGCCGCCCTCGGTGCCGACCCACAACCCGCCGTCTGAGGTCGTGGAAACACTCAACACGTCGCGTTCGAGCCACTGGTCCGGCGGGACAATGGTACGCACCTTGCCAGCGCGCAAGGCAACCAGCCCGCCGCTGCCCGTGCCCGCCCAAAGCGTGCCCTCCCGATCTTCAAAGAGACATCGCGTCCAATCGTGCGGGAACCCATTGGAACGGTCGAAATGAAGGACGCCTTTGCCCGGGAAGAGAAGGAACACGCCATTACCCAAGGTGCCGATCGCGAGGGCGCCGCCGCGAGTTTCCACAGCCGTGCTGATCGAATGCTGCGCCCAGGCGGTGGGACCCAAATCGGAAACGAGTTGTTGTCCATCCCATTTCCGAATCCGATCACCGCTGATCACCCAAAGCTTATCGTCCAGCGCCGCAGCGATGCCCGTCACGTAACCGCCAGGGCCTTCATCTCCCCCGATGGAAATGAGCTGGCTGTTGGTGAGCGCAAACAGCCGCCCGGCCGAGGCGATCCAGATTTGCCCGCGCGAATTTCGGACCATGGAGGTCAGCCGCGTGCCCGTATCAACATTCGGCACCGAAAGACTGTCACCATCAATGGAAGCGAGGCGGCCCTGGTCCATAAGCAGCCAGAGCTTGCCGGAGTGGTCGGTGCCCATCGATAGAATGCGCCGGTTCTCCCACGGCACCCGAAAATCGACGGATTGAAACCGACCCTCCCTGTAGCGCGTGAGTTCGCCAGTTTCATGTCCGATCCAGAGCGTCCCATCGCCATCTTCAAACAGGCTGACAATGCGGCTGTTCCGCAACCCGGGCGAAGTGTCCTTCTCGCCGGAGAACACGGTGAACGTGGCGCCGTCGAAGCGAGCGAGGCCGTTGTAGGTGCCGATCCAGAGATAGCCGTCGCGGGTTTGCAGAACCGAAGTCACGGAGTTCTGAGGAAGCCCGTTTTCCGTGTCCAACACGCGCGTGAAATAGCCCGGCAATGGGTTGGGTGGAAGCGATGCAGCAGAAACCGCGAGCGAAAGAATCACTTCAAGGAAAGCTGCAATTGCGATTTGAAGAATGCCCGATCTCTGCTTGGAAGCAGCGTGAATCCCGTGCGGCGACGACGTCCGCAGCCACCCGCAGCGCCTGATGAAAAGCACGGTGCGATTCTGAAAGTGCGCCCCCGCGTCTGCAAGGCAAAGAATTGGTGACCGGATGGAAGGCTGCCATCTGGTATCGGCAACCCGGCAATCCGCCGGAACGCCGTGTTCAAAGCGCCGCCGCTGACCAACGATTCGACCCGCGGCAAAACCTCCTGACATAGGGTTGTCAGTGGCATCTTCTAAGTTGCTCCCATCGCTGCGCACAAGGCGCGGCTCAACAATCAAACGATTCGAAATATGAGCAAAGCAATCAAAACTAACGCGGTGAACTGGTTCGAACTGTTCGTCTCCGATTTCAACCGGGCAAAGCGCTTTT